>NZ_JBOEFX010000015.1:0-26651 GCF_050633125.1 Lewinella sp. | reverse complement strand
ACGTGAGGTTGGGGCTATTGGAGCAGTTTTGGCAACCAAACACTTGGTTTTTGATCCATGAACGAGTAAGCAGCTAAAGCGCCCAGCATATGGCTCATCGCATTTCGAGGGCTACGATGTCGAGTATGATCAATGTCAAAAACAGTCATAAGAATATCGAAAACAGATTCAATTACCCCTCTTTTAAACATCTGATATTTTTCATTTAGCGGCATCAGTTTGTTCTTCATGTTCTTTCTGATTTTAGTTACCAATTTTAAACCTTGCTCGTATAGTTCTTCAAAAATTCTGGAAAGGTATCCCTTGTCTCCGTAGCAATTACCTTGAAGTTTGGTAAGCAATGTCCTAAGCACTTCCGGATTAGAGTCAGACACGCTTCCAGTGGTAAAGGTGAAGGACATTATTTGTCCAAGATTATTGATGACCATATGAACCTTTAAGCCGTAAAACCACCCAGTAGAAGTCTTCCCTCGTTCGGCTATATCCTTGAAAACCTTATGGTTGTGTATTCTTCTATTGTGACATACTGGTAGCTTTTTAGAATCAATGTAGTAGATCGAGGTAGCTTCTGAAGTCAATGTCATCCATTTAGAAAACGCAAAAAGATGGACGGTTGATTTGCTGATTAATTGCAAAAATCGTTTGTAAGAAACTTGGTTAGGGAAATGTGATGTAAGCTCAGTCTGCACTTGTTGCTCATAGTAATATTGAAAACATTTATAACCGGAATAGTGGTAGAAAACAATGATAGACAAAATTTCGCTGACCTCCATTCGCCCTTCAAACCTGGGTACTTTAAATTCAACTTTAGGTTTGGTGTCGAGCCACCGTTGGAAGTCTTGGCAAAAATCGTCTGCTGCGATAAATATCTCGATTAGTTTATCTTCTTTATCTTTGGTGAGCATGAGGTAGGAGTTGGATTGGAAGGGGTTCGAATATCTTCCAATGTACCAATTTCCTGCCTCATCTATTATAATAGTCTGATTTGAAGCTTATTAACCCCCAACCTCACGTGTCAATTAATAAATCTTTTCATTACACTGATCAATATTTATTGGTCATAGATGAAGATACTACATATGGTAGGGAGAGTTTATACTTTGATGAAATACGAATTAAGGTAGCAATTCAAGGCCTGTTCTTTAGTGAAGGTAAAGAGTATGGTTTTTCAAAGCATGCAGATGAAATAAGGATTAACAGACTAACTACTTGGTTAATTAATATTATTCAAGAAGAGAAACCTTCAGAATATATAGAATTGAACTTTATATTATGTTTTTGTAAAGATCAAGCTCAAGCAAAGTCTGCGTTTAGGAGATTGGTGAATAAATTGAGTGTTGAAGATTTGAAAGAGCTGAGAGAAACAGGAGTTCAAAATATAGAAAACGAGAAGGTTCTGCAGATGAAGGATAGACTTATGAGTGAGATAAAGAAGAAATAAAGGACTGTCGAGAACAAAGCTTGTGCGACAAGCCTCGTACCTCGGCCTGCGCTCAAGCCAGAGTTGCCCAAGATACTCCGCTGCGCTCCGCATCTTGAACAACGTTTTTCGGGCAAGCCCGTGTGGCACAAGCTTCTCCGCTCCGCTCCGAACCTCGTACAACACGGGACATGCGGAAATTCAAAAATTTTCTCGGTTGCGCCGGAAATTTCCGAACTTCGCATGTCCCGAAAAACGTTAGCGGTCATTGAATAAAATCAATAAATAATGAAAAAAATCATATTAATACTATTTATCGCACTGACGACAAGTGCATTTGGTCAAAAAGTTGAAAATCTTGCATTAACTCCGCCTTTGGGTTGGAATAGTTGGAACACTTTTGCAACAGATATTAATGAAGATTTAATAAAAGAGACAGTTGATGCTATTGTAGAAAGTGGACTTAAAGATGCGGGGTATGACTATGTAGTATTAGATGACGGTTGGATGGCAAGACAAAGAGATGAAAATGGGAAGTTGTATGGAGACCCTGAAAAATTCCCCAGCGGAATGAAAGCATTGGGAGATTACATACATTCCAAAGGGTTAAAATTTGGAATTTATAATTGTGCAGGAAATAAAACTTGTGCTGGGTACCCTGGCAGTAGAGGGCATGAATTTATAGATGCGGCAACTTATGCTTCTTGGGGAGTGGATTATTTAAAATATGATTGGTGCAATACAGAAAAATTAAATGCAGAAGGAGCTTATATGACCATGCGGGATGCTTTGTATGCAACAGGCAGACCTATTGTGTTTAGTATTTGTGAATGGGGTGATAATAAACCTTGGGAATGGGGTGAAAAACATGGTCATCTATGGAGAGTAACTGGAGATATAATAAATTGTTGGGATTGTGAAATAGGTCATGGCTCTTGGTCATCTTGGGGTATTTGGAAAATTATCAATATGAGAAAAAATATTCGTAAATATTCAGGACCAGGGCACTGGAATGATTTTGACATGATGGAAGTTGGTAATGGAATGACTGAAGCGGAAGACAGAACTCATTTTACAATGTGGGCATTACTTGCTTCTCCCCTGATTATGGGAAATGATGTCAGAAATTTGGATGATGCTACGCTAAAAACACTATCTAATAAGGAAGTAATCGCTGTAAATCAAGATAGTTTAGGAATACAAGGATTGAGATTTAGTAATGAAAACGATATTGAGATTTGGATAAAACCTTTGACTAATGGAGAATGGGCATTAGCATTTGTAAATATGAGTGAACAACCTAAAATCTTGAAATTTGATTGGTTAAGACATAAAATGGGAGATGATTTGAATCAAAGATTTTTAGATTTCAAAAAAGAAACTTACAGCATTCGTGATTTATACGGACATAAAATAATAGGTAATACAACCACAGAATTGAATGCAGAAATAAAATCCCACGATGTATTGTTTATAAAATTAGAAAAATAAAGAAAACGACCGCTAACAATGTATATGATGGTCATGCCCAGCAAAAGCTGGTCACGCCACATATACGAAACCGTTGCCCAAGATACTCCGCTGCGCTGCGCATCTTGGGCAACGTTTTTCGGGCAAGCCCGTGTGGCACAAGCTTCTCCGCTGCGCTCCGAACTTCGCATGTCCCGAAAAACGTTAGCACCAATTGCAAGAAAGAAAAAAGTCAGAGAACAAGGCGTAAACTATATGGCTCAAAAACTTAATCAAATCACGTTGTATGAAAAACCACTTTTCACTTGGTATGAATTATCGATGCCCATAGAGAAAGAATTTAGTTTACCTTCCGAATCTTGTTTTGCCTTTATTCTTGAAGGTAATAATCAGGATGTGACAAAGTCAGGATTTTTAGCTACAAAAGGAACAGTTATTCTTTCGTTATGCGGTAAAACAGTTGGACGTAGTTTCTCAACAATTGAAACTGGATACTTAAGTACTATTGTTGTTCATTTTAATCAAGACGTACTGCATAAAGTTTTTGATGGCGAAAAGCCAAAATTATGGAAGGAATTGGATTATCCCTTAAAAAAAGACAGTTTTCAAGAAGACGCTTCTGCCTTAGTAAAAGCCTATTTTTTGAGTATTGCCAAGTTTTTTGAACACAAAGCAGCACTAAGCGAGGAAATTTTGGCGGTCAAGTTAAAAGAGATTATTCTCCTCCTCCTGCAAACTGAAGAGTCATCACACTTGAATTTAATTATAAGACGTTTATTTTCTGATAGATTTTTTTCATTTAGGGAAGTCATTGATGCTAACTTGTATGAACCATTAGACCTTCAACGTTTGGCAACTATGACAAACAACAGTATGGCTTCTTTTAAGAGAAATTTCAACAAAATATACGACAGCACACCAGCTAAATACATCACTCAAAAAAAGTTGGAAAAGGCACGAAGTATTTTAGCTTTTTCGCAAAACTCCATAAAAGAGATTTGCTATGATTGCGGGTTCATTAATCCATCCAGTTTTTCACGAATGTTCAAAAATGAATATGGCTGTTCTCCTACCGAGTTCAGAAAGAACCTCAATGAATGATAATTGAACCTACTGGCAATGGTCGAATCACCGCTCTCTAATAAATTTGCATCAAAAAGAATATGCAAAATTTAAAATTAATGCGTGCTATCATTTTTCGAGACTATGGCGACCCTCAAGAAGTAATGGAATTTGTGGAAGATTTTGAAATTCCTACACCCAATAAGAATGAGGTTTTAGTGAAAGTAGAATGTGCCTCCGTTAATGCGGCTGATAGGTATATTGTGCGAGCTAATTACTTTATTATTCGGATGGTTTTTGGATTGTTCAGACCTTCTAAGAAAAAGAGAATCTTAGGAATGGACATAGCAGGGACTATTAAAGGCATTGGAAAAAATGTTAAGAGTTTTCAAATAGGTGATGCGGTCGTAGCTGATATCCGAAAATCCTTTGGAGGAGGCTATGCAGAATACGTCATTGTAAATGCCAAACATTTGGTGAAAAAACCTCAGGAAGTTTCTTTTGAACAAGCCTGTACTGTGCCTATATCTGGTCAAGCCGCAATGATGGGAATGATTCTTTGTGACATAAAGCGAGGCGATAAAGTGTTGGTTAATGGTGCTTCGGGAGGTGTTGGCTCTTTTGGCATTCAGATAGCAAAAGCTCAGGGCGCCTATGTAGCAGCAATCTGTTCAACCAAAAAAATAGAAGCTGTAAAAAGTTGGGGAGCAGATGAGGTTGTTGATTATAAAAAAAAGGATTCAATCAAAGCTTTAATAGGAAAAGAGTTTGATGCTGTTTTTGATACAGCATCTTTTGAATGCCCAGGCCGATACAAACAGATTTTGAACAAAGATGGTAAATATGTATTAGTAGGTGGTGATTTTTACAATATGCTTAGATTAAAATTTCTTGGTCGTTTTAGTCGTGGTAGTCAGAAATTTATGGCTGTAACTCAAAAGGTTACTGTTACAACAAATATAAAAACAGTACTTAAGATGATTGCTGATAAAAAGATAACGCCCGCTATACAAAAAGTGATTCCACTACAAGATGTACCGGGAGCCATTCATAGTCTTGAGCAGCGTACCGTGATTGGCAAAATAGTGGTAAACTTAAATAAGGAAGTCTCAGACCATTCATAAGAAAACTGGTGCTAACAACGTGTATGATGTTCATTGCCAGCAAAAGCTGGCAACGTCACATACACAAGACCGTTGTGTGCAACCCTTCGGGTAAAAGAAGAAATCACAGTATTGAAAGACCAAAAATATATAATATTATTAATTGGATTATTTGCTTTATTCTTCCAGAATTGTGAGAATAAATCGATGTATAATAACCAAGAGGAAAGCATATATGAAAATAATTCATTAATTGAATCAACTGATAATCAATTCAATAAATCAATTAATAGTACACGATTGGTTGATTACCAATTAAGTGAAGAAAGGATTTATTGGGATGCGATAATCCCAGATTCATCAAATTATGATTGTAGCATTTTGATTAAGCAAAATTATTTAGAATACTGGTATCATGGTCAATGTGTCCTACTATTTTTTATAAATAATCATGAAGATAAAATTGAGTTATTATGGTCTTATAAAGTCGATTGCCTAATAGATTTACCTTTTCTTTCAAATGAAAAAACGATCAACTCTTATCCTATTCCCTTTTCTCCATTTGCGAGTTACGTCTTAATTGAAAGCGATAAAATAGAAGTAACATATTATTATGAAAAATGGATAAAAGAAATAAATGAAGTTACTGGCGACACTATTTTTCCTAAACATTTTTATCTTAGAAAGTCTATATATGAATGACAAATAGTTTTTCTGTAAGTTGAAGAACTACTTAACCTATAATTATTACTAGATGATAGAATGTTATTCTGAATTAATTAAGTTATTCATTTGTTTTATAGGAATATTTGTTCCCCTTATTAGATTTATTAGTTTAAACGTTTACAGAAGATTTTTTCGCCAATTATTTACTATTGCTATTATCCTTCTCCCTATGTCGGTGCTATTGTTGAATGTTATTCCTGATAAATTTTCGTTACTTTTAACAGGCCCTATATCCTCGTTGATAATTTTATATTATGGAGAATATTTATATTTACAGCTAACTGGAGAAGAAATATTCGAAGCTGATGAGAATTCATTTAATGAAGAAGAAAACCCTTTTTTTATGGGTTTGTATAATAGTATTTTGTTTACATTAGCCATAATGTCATCTTGGTGTGTTTATTTGATTTTCTCTTAGTTTGCTGAGTGAAAAATGATAAAATTAAGAATGCACACAACAATGGCGCAGCGTCAAGTTCTTTATCCAACTCGTGGAGTAGGATATTCGATAAAAGTGGACTTAAAGGGCCACCTTGTGGCGTGCCTTCTCTTCGGTTTTGCACTACACCATCCTTGAGTAATCCACTTTCGTAAGTAACGGCGGATCAGCCGGAGAAGGTTTTTACCCTCTGTTCGTTGGCTGACAAGGCTCATGAGTTTATCATGATTGACATGGTCAAAGAAGGACTTTAAGTCCAGGTCTATGATCCACTGCCTGCCTGCGTCAATGTACTCGGTGGCTTGGATTAAAGCATGGTGCGCACTCCGTTTGGGGCGAAAACCGTAACTAAATATGGAGAAATCTTTCTCCCAAATCGGGCTAAGTACCTGATGAATACCTTGTTGAACAAGTCTGTCCATGACCGTTGGAATCCCTAATTGTCGGAGACCACCGTTCGATTTGGGTATCGAGACACCCCTGACAAGCTGTGGAAGGTAGCTACCCTCCAGCAGTTCGGTTTTGATCTGCTCCCAATGGTGCATGAGTAAGCGAGGAAGGTCTTCTGTTTTCACGCCGTCTACGCCCGCAGTTCCTTTGTTGCGCAGTACCGAATGATAGGCATTGACAAAGCTTTGTCCGCCTACCACCCATCGCATTAAGTTGTCGTGTTTTCGATCCATCAAAAAAAAACTTCGTTTTGCCTTTTGTGTACCTGTTCGCTGCACCAGCATCCACCGTTCGGTTTCCTATTTGGTGCAAGAATCAGATCGCTAAAGGCGGTTCCATGTTCAGCCCTTCGCAGTTACCCTCTCTGTGCTCGCTGCCAACTACTCGGTCGGTCATTAAGCACAGGTTTGGCTCTACTACTATGGCTTCGGCTGACTGGTCGGCTTCTAGTAAAACGAAACTAGACCGATCTCTCCCCCGGTAAGAACACCCGCTTTCCGTCTAATCCGGCTGCATCTACTATCTTGGAATTATTGCCTACGAGCTTTGGTATGAAGTGCTACCTTACCCTTCCCAAATAGCCTCTTATACAGTTCCTGTTCGTCCGTTCAGACTTTTGCAGTCCTGCTTACTTCAGACCTCACCTCGCGGTAAACGCCCTTGCGGCTTGCTAACTGGCTTTGGCAATTTGCCAGTAAGGGACTTGCACCCTTTAGCGTGTTGGGTTTCCCCAAGTTTATTCCCTATTTTGGGAACGGTGTCCATTCGAGGCACACACTTAGCTTGTGCGATCATACCCGCCCGGAGTTGTATTCCACTCGGTCATATAGTTGGTGCGGTACTTGCTCTGCGGTGTATTTGGCGATCATTGGTGTAGAGGGGCGGGTACGTCGCACAAGCCCGAGTTAAGTGCAATTAAATAACCAAATAAAAATAAATTATGGACGATTTCAAGCGAAGAGAATTTATAAAACTTAGTGCTTTAGGGTTTGCAGGCATAGCTCTACAGCTTAATTCCATTTCTTCACATGCACAGTCGGCTAACGCTCATTTTGGAAAATGGAATAATGACACCAACCTCAATTGGGATGCTTTTTTAGAACGTCTTACTCAATTGGCAAAAACTCAACACCAATCACATTGGAACCAAAAATTGTATACTGAACAAGTAAAACAATTACTTCTTCAATGCAATTTTCCAGAATTTGAAAATATCAAAAAGGAAATTGAAGCTTATGAAAATAAGACACCAAACTGGTTTGAAGCTGCAAGTTTACATAGGGAAGTAGATTTTCAGGTATCTCTATTTCAATTCGAAAAAGGTGAATATATTCCACATCATGATCATCCAGATATGACCGGGGTTATCAATGTCGTTTCTGGAAATATATTGGCCAAAAATTACTCAGTAGAAGAACAACTCTCTACCTCCAGAGAAATAATAAAAAATGGGCGGAAAGAGATTATGCAAAAGTGTACAATCAGAGAAGTTGGGAATGAAATTGTTGAGGGAGGGAATGTGAGTATTCTTACTGCACACGAAGGAAATATCCACTCAATCATGCCCAATAGATACACTCAAATGATTGATGTGTTTACTCCAGCTTATAAGCAGGACACAAATACCATTTGGTATAATGTAAATGAAGATGGATTTCATGGGGGGGATAAAAATGTATTCGAAGCAGAATATGTAAACAAGGAACTATCGGAAGTTAATACTATAAAGCTGAGTAAAAGGAAACTAAATCGATATGTGGGCTCATATAAAATGAATGAGAAAAGCTATCTAAGGGTCTTCAGGAAAGACAATGGAATTATTTTAGAGCGAACCCGTAGCTTGGATACACCTGGTATGCAAATGAAATTGTTGCCTTATGAGCAAAACAAGTTTTGGGTAGAAGGCCAGGATATTCGTTGTACTTTTAATGTTGACAATAAAGCCTCTGAAAGCCTTACTTTATTTATTGGTGAAACAAGTATTACCGCGAATAAAATAAAGTAATATGCACTTAACAAAGGCTAAAATGTTCATAGCGGCTATGCGCTGCTACGCTATTTAGCCAGACCGTTGGCTGCAATGAATAATATTCGCTCTTTTCTATCGCCTCTTCTAAAGCAGAAAGGAAACTTGTATGTGAAAATACATGTAGTAGTAAATGTCACATTATCGGTATGATTGACGATTAGAATAATAAAAGTTTATGATAAAATGGTAGTATTGCATAAAGTGTGTCTAACAAAACGCAGCGAGATCATGCCTTGAACCTCCTGTGTAACGAACCTGTTTAGCCCCCAGGCAGGCCTGTGAATTTCTAAATTTCCTTCCAATCCCTCACTCCAAAAACTTCCGCACCGCTCGCAAAGCACCATAACTGTACTTTTCTTCAAAATGCCGGAATACCTCACCCAGGCTGAGGTCGGGATGTTCTAAAAGGTAGGGCGAAATGAGGTCTATTTCCGCCTGACTGACCAAAACGGTAATCGGCAAATCACCCGTACCTACCCAATGCGCCAGGTGGCCACTGATGGTACCTTCGGTCAGTTCGCGTTCAGCGGCAATTTCAGCGACCGTTTTTCCGGCCAAGTGCAGGTCGAGGGTCAGCTTTTTGGTGTCGGGTTTGGGAGGCGCTTTAGCAGCAGTAGAAGCAAAATCCAAAAGATCGGGTACCAGCTGATGCTCCTGTACATAAGCGGTCACTATGTCCAGCACGGCCTCGCCATGATCGGCCAGGCGTTTCTTGCCGAAGCCACCCACCCGCAACAACGACTTGCTGTTGGTGGGCAATACCTGCACAATTTCCAGCAGTGTTTTATTGGCAGCAATGGTATAGGCCGCCACCTCTCTTTCTTCGGCTTTTTCCAGCCGCCATTTTACCAATTGTAGATACAATTCGCGGTGGGGCAAATCTTTGGGTATACCCGACAATTTGGGCTGCTTGACCGGCTTCTTTTCAAAGTCGATCTCGGCATTGGCCTTGGCTTTGATGTAGGCGGTAGGGTCAAAACCCGTATTGATACTTTCAAACAAGCGCAACTTGGTGAAAACCAGCAGCCGTAAGTCATACAACCGCTCATCTACCTGTTTGCGGACATTTTGGTTATCGGTGAGGATATTAAATGATTGCAGTGTGGGCAGCAGTTGGTCGCTCAGGTAGGGAATGAAATAGAGCGCAGCTCCTTCCAGGCGTTCCGCTAACTTTTCGTGTTCCGTCGGCAGTCCGCCTTCGCGGAAATAAATTTCCAACCAGGGGAGGAATTTATTTCCAATCGTCCATACCTTTTCGTCCATCTCTTGCAACAGTATTTTAAACTGCTCCGGGCCGTCGCCCTGAATAGCTCTTTCGTGTTCCAGCAACGCGCGCAACAACCAGCGAGCCGCTTTTTCGACCACCGAAAAGTTGAACAATTCGCGTAAGCAATCGGCTTGATACAACTGCTTGTCGACCAACAATTGCGCTTCGGTAGGCTGGTTTTCTGCCGCCGTTTCCGAGTAATTGCGCACGACGGTATCGGTGCGTACACTGCCCGAATCGATAGGCGTCCGCAGTACAATACCTTCAAAGGTTTTGCAACGACTGAGGGCTACGTATACCTGACCATGCGCAAAAGCAGCTTGGGCGTCGATGATGACCTTATCGAAAGTCAGGCCCTGGCTTTTATGAATGGTAATAGCCCAGGCCAATTTAAGCGGATGTTGCTCGTAAGTGCCTACTACTTTATCCTCTATCTCTTTGGTTTCAGGGTTGAGTTCGTACTTGCGATTTTCCCAGATGGTAGGGTAAACGTCGATAGGTGCTTCGTCGGGGCATTCTACCGTGATGTGGTCGCCAAAAATATCGGTAATCACCCCAATTTTACCGTTGTAATACATCCTGTCGGGATAGCTGTCGTTTTTATTAAACATGACCTGCGCGCCCTCTTTCAAGACAATCTGCTCTTCGTTGGGGTACATTGATGTCGGAAAATCTCCTTCGATAACAGCCTTGAAAGTGTATTCGCGCCCTGCTAGCTGTTGCAGTTTTTCTGTATTAATTTGGTGTGCTGTTTTGTTATGAGAGGTAAGCGTAATGTAGCCTTCATCTTCGGCTGGACTAAAGTCGGGCTGGTACCGCTGGTTGAGGGTCTTCAGGCTGGTGGGATCAATATTGTTGTTGCGTACTTTATTGAGTAATTCAATAAACTGGCTATCTGATTGCCGATAAATGTGGGTAAGCTGAATGACCGTTGGTGCCGCTTGCCGCAAGGCTATACTGCCAAAAAAATAAGGCGTAGGATAGTGGCTTTGCATTTGATACCATTCGTCGGGCCTTACTACCGGCGGCAATTGATGAAGGTCACCAATCATGAGCAGCTGCAAGCCGCCAAAAGGGGTACTGGCTTGTCGGAAACGTTTGAGTACCGCATCTACGGCATCCAGTACATCGGCTCTGACCATGCTGATTTCATCAATAACCAGTAGGTCAAGCCCTTTGATAAGGTCTATTTTTTTACGAGAGAACCGCCGTTTACCAATCTCCAGTCTCATGCTCTCAGGCGTCATCATCCCAAAAGGCAACTGGAACAAGCTGTGAATCGTCACCCCTTTTGCATTGATAGCCGCCACGCCGGTAGGTGCCACCACCGCCATCCGCTTGGGTATCTCCTGACGTACCCGATGCAGGAAAGTGGTTTTACCTGTACCGGCCTTACCCGTTAAAAAAACATGGCGTTTGGTCTGGCTAATGTACTCGAAGGCCAGTTCCAGCTCAGGGTTGGTTTCCATAAATAGCGAAATAATTCGTATCGAACTAATGTCTTTAAAGCAAGAAAGCAAAGTAAGTGTTTTAGGAACAGCACAAAAACAATAATGGTATTTTCTCTTTTCTCTTCTGGTATACTGTCTAGTAACCTTTAATAGCATCTCTTTCCTGAGGATAATAGGGGCCATGGCGGTAGTGGTGTTGCGTTGCAATCACCACTACGCCACCGGGCTGTCTGGTCGCTATCGCTTCCGGCCATCCCTTGTCCTTGCGCCATCCTGGCACCGCGCTCCAGGCCCTGCCTTACGCGCGAGGTGAAGGCTGCCCACAGTTGGAAGGAGTCTTGCAGATGCCTTCCAACTTAATTGGGATTAGCGCACAGGCTCTAATAAACAGGAATGCCGCCCCACTTAGAGATGATGCAAGCCATTAAAACCAATGAAATAGCCCAGAATCCGGCATTAATGAAAAAGTACTTCATGCCTTTGCGTTCAAAAATGACGGCGTAGCCTAAGATTGGAACGACAAAAAACAATAACGCAATAACCAGACCGTGGGAAATGCCATGCTGAAGGGTATGGAAGTTTTCGCCGTATTCCTGCATGAATGCTAGCGCTGTCCCTCCTTTAAATGTTTTTTTGCCGTGTTGATGGCAATAGAAAACACCCAGGTCTTAAAACTCGATTCCTCCTTAAAAGAATCGATGTTTTTATCAACTTTCAGGTAGGTATCCTGAATAATGTCTTCCGTGTCCTGTTGATTCGTTACTAATCTGAATACAAAAGACTTGAGTTCATCTTCTACTTGAAGGTATTCTGATTGGTAGTTTTTATTCATCCTTTTTCTTTTCAATATCCAAAGTTGTAAAACTATTCCCGATAAAGAAACCGGATTTTGGGAAATGATGCTCGATATTATCTAGGGCATTCTTTTCGTAGGATAGCCAAGTGTCTTTAATACCAGCAGTTGATAAGAAATCAATGAAGTAGGCCTCTGCAATATAACCATCGTCATTTATCCAATGCTGGATGATTTCATCAATGCGGAAGAAGGTTTGTTTAAATTTCCCTCCACTGTATTTGCCAAAAGCTATTTGCAGCGCCTGTTTTTGATCCTCCGTTATTCCGGTCAAAGGAGCAATGAAATCCAGGTAGAGTAAGATCAGGTACAACCGGGAATGCCCTTCTTTTTCTAATTCATTCAGAAGGTGGTCTACCATTGGGTATTCCTCCGCGTCATAGAACTGTTCTGATGGATAACCCATCAAAAGGAAAGGTTTTGCAATTTTATGATGTTGGAAAGTAATGTTTAGGTATTTAATGATAGTTGGTAAAAACTGCTGCGTTTCCTTGTTCAAAGAGGTTCCCGAGGAAACCTCTCTGAAGCCTTTGATTTGGGCGTCAATATGCAGCAATTCATGGGCAAAAGCGGCTCGGGGGAAGGTCGTAGAACAGTACTTTATGACAACAGTATCCTTTTCAACAGAGGAACTCCAGGCTTCTTCTCGCCAATCTTGATTTTCTATCAACTGGATCTCAAAATGATCTTTGATTTTGGCGTAAAGCCTTTCGTTTTTGCGGTCAATTAATGTTTGTATTTCCATTGCAGGTTTTGTCTGATTGGGCTTAATTATTCGTTATCGCGCTACCTTAGAACAGTTCTAAAGTAAGACTTTTCTTCATTTTATTGTTGACTTTTTAAAGCGGTAGAGTGTATTATACAAGTAGAGAAAGGTGTAATTCTATGTATAAGTTTTTCTTATACTCGGATAAATGCTATAGGTAATAATTATCGTAATTTTGATTCGTCATTATTGCGCAGAAAATACATAGAGCCTTAGTTAGCTTCGCTGCTTCTTCGAGGTCTTTGGGGTTTTTCAAATAGCCGAAACGCTTTAAATGAATCGCTTAGGCAGCTTTTTGAAAAACGTCGGCTCAATTTATTTTTGTGCTGTTCTTAAACAATAAAAAATATCCCAATGGAATCTAATAAGCCTTCAGACCATCCAACTGGTAATGGTGTAAACAAATGCCCATTTATGGGCGGAGAGACTAAAGCCAGCGCAGGCGGTGGTACCTCTAACCGTGATTGGTGGCCAAACCAATTAAAATTAAACATTCTTCGTCAACATTCTCAGCTGTCTAACCCGATGGGCGAAGATTTTGATTACGCCGAAGCGTTTAAGCATTTAGACTTGGCTGCGGTAAAGCAAGATCTTTATGATCTAATGACGGACTCTCAGGATTGGTGGCCTGCCGATTATGGCCATTACGGACCATTATTTATTCGGATGGCCTGGCACAGTGCTGGTACTTACCGTATTTCTGATGGCCGTGGTGGTGGTGGTTCTGGCAGCCAGCGTTTTGCACCACTCAACAGTTGGCCTGATAACGGCAACCTGGATAAGGCACGTATATTATTATGGCCTGTTAAGCAGAAATATGGTAACAAAATCTCTTGGGCAGATTTGATGATCTTGGCAGGTAACTGTGCCTTGGAGTCAATGGGCTTTGAAACCTTCGGTTTTGGAGGTGGACGCGCAGATATTTGGGAACCAGAAGAAGATGTTTACTGGGGTGCAGAAACCGAATGGTTAGGTGATAAGCGCTATACCGGTGACCGGGAACTGGAAAACCCACTAGGTGCCGTACAGATGGGACTTATCTATGTGAACCCGGAAGGGCCTAACGGAAACCCAGACCCACTTGCTTCGGCGGTAGATATTCGGGAGACCTTCGGCCGGATGGCTATGAACGACGAAGAGACGGTAGCACTAGTGGCTGGCGGACACACCTTTGGTAAAGCACACGGTGCTGCTGACCCAGATGAATATGTAGGAAGAGAACCTGCCGGAGCGAGTATCGAAGAGCAAAGCTTAGGCTGGAAAAACACCTTTGGTACCGGGCACGGAAATGATACGATCACGAGTGGTGTTGAAGGCGCATGGACGCCTAACCCTACCCAGTGGGATGATGATTATTTCAAGGTATTATTTGATTACGAATGGGAATTAACCAAGAGCCCGGCCGGAGCACACCAGTGGACGCCTACAAAAGCTTCTGCTGCCCGTATGGCACCTTCTGCTCATGATGCATCTAAGACCGAAGCCTTGATGATGACCACGGCGGATATGGCATTGAAGTTGGACCCTATTTACGAGCCTATCTCCAGGCGCTTTATGGCCAATCCAGATGAGTTCGCTGCTGCGTTTGCTCGTGCTTGGTTTAAGCTAACGCACCGCGATATGGGGCCGGTTGTTCGTTACCTGGGTGCTGAAGTACCTACGGAAGAGTTTATCTGGCAAGATCCAATTCCTGCCGTGACCCACGAATTGATCAACGATAATGATATTGCAGCACTGAAAGAAACGATTTTAGCTACCGGGTTGTCGGTATCAGAATTGGTAAGTACTGCTTGGGCTTCAGCAGCCACTTTCCGTGGTTCTGACAAGCGTGGTGGAGCCAATGGCGCTCGTATTCGTTTGGCGCCACAGAAAGATTGGGAGGCCAACAACCCAGCTCAATTGGCAAAAGTGCTGGAAGCATTGGAAGGCGTTAAAGCAGCTTTCAAGAAGGAGGTTTCTATGGCCGACTTAATTGTTTTAGCAGGTTGTGCTGGTGTAGAAAAAGCGGCTAAGAATGCTGGCCATGATATCACCGTACCGTTTACCCCTGGCCGTGGCGATGCTACACAGGAGCAAACAGACGTGGAAGGTTTTGCACCACTAGAGCCGAGAGCAGACGGATTCCGTAACTACTTCAAGCCTGTATATCAAGTTACAGCAGAAGAAATGCTGGTAGATCGTGCACAGTTGATGACTTTAACTGCTCCTGAAATGACGGTGCTTTTAGGTGGTATGCGTGTATTGAATACCAACTTTGATAATTCTCAGCACGGGGTATTCACCAAGCGCCCTGAGGTACTTACCAATGACTTCTTTGCGAATCTACTCGATTTGGGTACTACCTGGAAAGCAACTTCGGATGCCCAGGATGTATTCGAAGGCCGTGATCGCAAGACGGGCGAACTCAAGTGGACCGGTACTCGCGCTGACCTGATCTTCGGATCGAATTCAGAGCTTCGCGCTATCGCAGAAGTTTATGGATGTGGTGATGGTGAAAAGAAGTTCGTAACAGACTTTGTCGCAGCATGGAATAAGGTGATGAACCTTGACCGCTTTGACTTGAAGTAAATGTCAAAAGACATTTGTAATATATTTAAGAGGTGGCTTGGAAACAGGCCACCTCTTTTATTTTGAACTATTAAGCGCAAGCTACTGCGCAACAGCTAATAAACCACTACGCGCTGCGACCAGGATTGAGCTCCTGAAGATAGCATGAGGGTGAAAACACCTGCGGGTAAATCATTGATGTTTAGTTCGTTGATGCCGGTTTGCAAAGTTTCAAATTCACGGATGACCTGGCCTGTCGGATTGATCAATTTGGCACTGAGATTACTTTTGTTTTCTGTTTTTAAATCCAGGTACATGATATTGGACGCCGGATTTGGCCAAACCCTCAAAATAGGGGAGGGGTACTGATCAGCTACCGAAACAGGGTCCTGGTAGGTGAATTTTAAGATTGCTCCCGGATTTTGAAGAATATTGGTGACCGTCAGACCAGTAGGGCCAGAGGTATTGCCACCTTGATCGGTAATTACGTAGAAGGACTTTCCATCAGGATCAAGGACAATATCACGATAGCGGTTTTGGGTATAAAAATGCTGTGTAGTATCACCAACAATGGCCGTCCCTGCTTCATCTAGCTTAAAGCGATAAACCCGACCTCTTTTTAAACTCGTGACCAATAAAGAATTGGCCCACTCCGGAATGACCTCACTTTCGTAAATACCGATGCTGGAAGGAGCTACATTGGGCCGGCAAATCCAGGCATTTTGGCAATCCGGGTTGTTGTAATCATAATCATCCGTAACGGCAAACATGGAAAATAGGGGTTCTCGGAAATTAGTGGCGGAGAAGCTACTCTCTTCTTGCAAAGTGACTCCTGGCGGGCAAGATTCGGAAAAATCGAGACTTTCACAGTCTGTGGCGGAAGACCAGTTGCAATAATCATAAGCCTGATCATCTTGAAAGCCTGCAACATTGGGCCAACCATAATTGTCGCCAGCATAAATGATATTGACCTCGTCATCTGTAACGGGCCCGTGTTCATCAGAGAATAATTGTCCAGAACTAGCTAAGACCATTCCTTGAGGATTACGATGGCCGTAGGTATAAATATGACTTTTTACGCCTGCGATTACGGGGTTGTCATCGGGGATAGAACCATCGGTATTGAGGCGTAGAATTTTGCCAGGGTAGTTGGCCCAATCCCCTTGGTCAATCTCTTCTTGCGTTGGTAAAACCTGGGATAAAATAGGGTCACAATAATTGCTGTTCTGATTATTTCCCTGATCGCCAATGGAATAAAAGAGTTTCTGATCTGGTGTAAAGATCAACCTGCCGGAGTTATGGTCATAGCTGGCGGGCAGATTATCAAGGATAATGGTAGGCGAGGATAAGGCGCCATCATCTCCGGTGATCGTATAGGTGTATCGAACTATCTTTTGCTGCCTTTGTCCGTCAAGAAGGTAGGTGTATGACAGATATACGTAAGGATTATCGCCCAATATACCTTCATGTAAGGCTATGCCCAATAATCCATCCTGACTTGAGCTAGAGAACACCTCGGGAATTTGGAGCAGCTCATCCCGTTGGGCTGTTGCTGGATTTATCCTTACTACCACGCCAGCTTCTCTTTCTGTTACCCACAGGTATCCATCGGGGCCATAATGGAGGTCCCAAGGCTTATTCAATAGGTTGTTGGCCCCAATGGGCGTCATGATAAATGACTCGTTTTGTGCCAGGAGAGTACCGCTTGTTACTAGCAGTAAGAAAAAGAGGAAGGCGTAGTTAAGCTTAGAGGAGGCATGCATATCTTATTGGTTTTATTAATTGTTTTGCAACCACATGAGCATGATGTAGCGCATTTTTTGAGGTTTCTAAAAACGATTCCCTATAAGCACACTTTTCATTTAGGCTATTGTAGAAACGTATTTTTATTATTTCGTTCATCGACTAAAGTTAGGCATTTTTGGGTGTTCGTAAACATCTTTTTGAAGCGCTGTCGCCGGAATTTCCCCTGCCTTTTGAGCTTTTTTAGGCTTGATGAATTAAAGCAATGGAATTTGGTCGGTGTACTATCGTAGCTTACTTTTAGGATACTTCGGCAAGAAATTTATAAATTGGATGACCTCGATAAATTGAACCAGGCGGGTTGCCAAATGCTCCGGCTGAAACGGCGATCATTTCATATTTGTCCAATTTGACTTTTCGGAAGAGTACATTACGAGATGTCAAGACTCATTTTATCGAGAATCACAATTTAAAACCTATAATTTGAAAAAGTTAATTAAAGCCTTGTTAAGCTTCGGTCCCGGCATATTTGCCATAGGGTATACGGTTGGGACCGGTAGTGTTACCGCAATGATTGTTGCCGGAAACAATTATGGGATGGACTTGCTCTGGGTACTGTTTTTTAGCTGCCTTTTTTCAGGAGTATTGATCTATGTATCAGGTAGTTATTATCTGTCGACCGGGGAGACGGCCCTTTATGCCGTTCGAAAGCATTTTCCAATGGGGAAGGGCATTGCGATCGCTATTATAGCGGCTGTCGGGATAGGGCAATGGAATTCTTTGATAGGGATTTTAGGGATTACATCGAATGTCATTTTTGAAATTTTAGTACTCAATTTCCCTGGCCTCGAGGGGCAAAAGTATGCAGTGGTTTTAGGGCTAGCAATACTGATCATCGGTATTTTTTATTTGCTGCTAATTAAAGGGAGTTATACCATCTTTGAAAAAGTCCTGGCGCTTTTTGTCACCATGATGGGCCTGTCATTTGTGTTTACACTATTTTTTGTTTTCCCGCTTCCAGCAGATATTATTCGTGGATTGGTACCTAAAATACCTGAAGTTGAAGGTGCAGGTATTTTAATTGCTGCATTCGTTGGAACCACCATGGCGTCTGCTACCTTCGTATCACGACCCTTGTTTATTCAAGGTAAAGGCTGGACGAAGGATGATTTTCAAACACAGAAAAATGATTCGATCATTGCTGCTATATTGATATTCACAATCAGTGGGTCAATTATGGCTGTAGCAAGTGGTAGCCTGTATGGTACAGGAACGGAAATAACCCACGTTTTGGATATGTCTAAAGCATTAGAACCATCCGTTGGGAAATTTGCTGTGAGCATATTTTTTGCAGGAACATTGAGTGCGGGGCTTTCTTCCATCTTCCCGTGTATGATGATTGTTCCATTGATGTTTGGGGATTATAATTCGGGGAAGCTGGATGTTACCTCAACTCGGTTTAAGGTGATTACCGGGATCGCAAGCATCCTGGCACTTAGCGTACCGGTTTTTGGTTTTAACCCAATTCAAGGACAAATATTCACTCAGGTCTTTAATGTTTTTGCACTGCCGCTGGTAGTGGTTAGTTTCCTGGTTTTGTGGAACCGCAAAAACGCTGGTCTACCTACTGGGCGCTGGCTGACCAATATTATACTTGTTGGTGCTTTTGTGTTTTCCATTATCATTATGGTCAATGGATTAAAGGATATTTTTGGATAAGGAGCAGGAGGCGAAGCTACGTTTAGCTGGTGCTGAAGGTGCGCAGCGAATAGCGCGATGGCGAGTCGACAGGCATAGCCAGCTGCCTAATATTTAACCTAAAAGATATTATTACTATGAATATTTTGATGCGTGTATTTTTTCTATCGGTACTGAGTATAGCTGTAATAAGCTGCGGGGCAGAAGCAACCAAAGATGCCGAAAATGCTTCTGAAAGCGAGACCAGATACCCAAGTGATGTAATGCCTTCCGTTGACCAATGGGGTATTTTGCTAGGTAATGGAGAGAGCAGTCGAGATTTAAAGGATTTTGAGCATAAAGACTATTTCTATACGGCAAATGATGGCGCCGAGTGGGTTGTCTACAAAGCGCCCAATGGTGGCATTACTTCCCCGAATTCCCACAATACAAGGACGGAATTGGGCCAAAAGGAAAGGTGGACTCCTGAAACTGGAGGGAAACTGACGGGCACCTTAAAAGTTATGCACGTCTCGACCTCTGGTGATGCCAGGGTAGCTGCTTCTTATTCGGTCGTTGTTGGGCAAATTCACAGCGGAGATGGGCACGAAAACGAGCCATTAAAAATCTATTATAAAAAGTTCCCAGGCCATACAAAGGGGGCTGTATTCTGGAATTATGAAATCAATACAGAAGGTGATAATTCGGGGA
Source organism: Lewinella sp. (assembly GCF_050633125.1). Lineage (NCBI taxonomy): Bacteria > Pseudomonadati > Bacteroidota > Saprospiria > Saprospirales > Lewinellaceae > Lewinella > Lewinella sp. The sequence goes on along the minus strand of NZ_JBOEFX010000015.1, from coordinate 6,937 downwards.
GGTGGGATTTTTCAACGGCGGTATGGGGGCATGATATGTCGGTGATCGGTACTGCTCCTGATGCTTACCCCGCAGCACCTGAAGACGGCATTGAGCTAGGGGAGGAGTTTAGCTATGAAGTTAATGTCTATGAAGGCATGATGTACCTCACTTTTAAAAGTGAGGGGCACGAAACCAAGACATTTACGAAGAACCTGTTGGCCTCTGAATATGTAAATAAATCGGATATTCCTCAGCAGATTTTGACATTGTACAGTGTGATAGGTCGTGACGGAACAGAGAAGGAAAATGCTTACGAAGGAGAAGCACAATTTTTTAAACAAGGAGCGTATAATCAAACCAATGGCAGAGAACCTGAGACGAATATGGTTTGGAGCACTGGTGCAGCAACTTTTGACGGAGATGTAGAACAGCAATATGCTAATGGGAGCTACACCGAGGTGTGGTTCAGAGAATCGTCTGTTGGTCCGGGAACGGCTCCATCTCATCAATAAATAGGCTCAAAAGACTAAGAGCTTGTTGAGGAATTTCATTTGGTGAAATACTAATGAGCAAAATGTTTGACTAAATTCTCTTAATACTTACTGATTATCAAGGAATTGAGAACCTGACGTCGGTGCGAAATTTTCATTTACTTGCGGTGATCGTCGCTACACTCCTCGGCGTTAGCCCGCTAAACTCAATTTTAGACCTTGGTCAGAATCTTAATTCGTTGATAATCAGGCTGTAAGTTTTCCAGCAAGCTCTAATAAAACTTATATGATGGCTAAAAAAGTAGTAACATTTGGCGAAGTCATGATGCGTTTATCCCCACCAGGCTATTCAAAGTTTGCGCAAGCAACTTCTTTCGACCTTGTTTATGGAGGTGGAGAAGCGAATGTAGCAATTTCGTGTGCCTATCTGGGTATGAAAGCAGCCCATGTGACCCGTTTCCCAGACAATGCGCTTGGAAAAGCGGCGACTCAATTCTTGCGTCATCATTGGTTGAGTACAGAGCATGTTTTATATGGTGGAACGATGTTGGGCAAGTATTTTCTCGAAAAAGGAGCTGTTCATAGGCCTAGTGAGGTAATCTATGAAAGGGTTGGATCTTCTTTCTCCTTGATTGAACCGTCGATGGTTGATTGGGAAGTTGTTCTCAAAGATGCAGACTGGTTCCATTGGACAGGGATTACCCCCGCCATTTCGGAAGGGGCCGCCATGTGTTGTCTTGATGCCATCAAAACAGCGAACCGGATGGGGATAACTGTTTCGGGGGATATTAATTCGCGCCAAAATATGTGGAAGTATGGGAAAACCATGCAAGAGGTAATGCCAGCGTTGGTGGAAAATTGTGATATTGTAATTACCAGCCGCCGTGGTATTCGTGAAATGTTTGGGCTCGGTGATTTAGATTGTAAATTTCGGGTTTCAGCCAAAGCGTTAATGGACACTTTCCCCAGAATTAAGAAGGTGGTGGGCAAAACCAGAACTTCTGTAAGTGCTTCCCACCAGCAAATACAGGGTAAAATGTGGAATGGAGAGGAGTATCTTAAAACGGAGAGATTAAACATCACCCACGTTATAGATCGTGTAGGCACTGGAGATGCTTTTGCTGCTGGTCTAGTCTATGGATTGTTGCATTATGAGGAGGATATACAAGCTTTGGATTTTGCTTCAGCTGCTTGTGCACTAAAGCATACCGTTCCTGGGGATGTAAATTTAGTATCGCTGGAAAACGTAATAGATTTAATGGAAGGTGATACCTCTGGGGCAATAAAAAGGTAGGTTAGACTTTGGCATTGTGCTCAGGTATTATGTTTCTTCTGTTTAAAAACAGTAATCCCTATGCAACATACAAATACATCAATTCAATTCTTGGGACTTGTTTTCCTTGTCTGCTCAATTGCTACACAGGCGAAATCCCAAGACAGTGAAGCGACTGCGCTTACTAGGGCTACAAAATGGATCAAGATCGATGATTTTGAGTCGCCTGATACTTGGGAACACTGGACCCTGGCAGATACAAAAAACGATACTGATCCAAGGGTCGAGCATCCGCAAGTTACGGAAGTGCGTAGCGAAGAGGATGGGCAAAACAGCTACCTTATAAAAAAGCCCGCTGCTGAAGGAGTTGTAGGCAATCGCAAGGCGCTCAGTTACCTGGAACTACCCGTCGCTGTAGAGGTGGGGGAGACCTACACCTTTTATACCCGGATCNNGCACCTTGATGGTGCGTAAAAATGGAGGGTATGCTAAGATTTTTAACAAGCAAGCCAATAGAACGGCCAAGCCGATGCAAACCAACACCTGGTACGAGGTCTGGTATGTTGTGAATAACGAAAGGGCATCCCAAGGCGGGCAGTCCTATGATGTCTACATTCGCGGGGGCGATGAATTTCCCCAGCAACAGTGCGTATACCTTGGAGCCGACTTCCGAATGCAGCGAGAGCTTCCGCTCATTTACTTCCTCACAAACTGCAACACAGGTCCTGCCGATGGCCCTTATGGCAATGGAGGCTTACGCTATGACGATCTGTACATGGCGGCTGGGGTTGTACTGACGGTACCTCAGTATTAGACCTTTGGTACGGTCAGTACTATTAAATAGGAGTATAAGAGCTTGTACGACTAAGTCTCGTTTTCATGAGAATGATTACAATTAAACTTATCGCGCCAAGCGAAATAAGCCATAGATAGCTATTCTCAGAAGCTGCTGCTTGAAAATTTATCGAAGATTTATAGTTGTTGTTCAAGCTTAAAATGACATGTTCTGCTCTTTCCGCTATATTGTAGGAAAAAATGGTTTGATGATTTTCATTTTCATTGAAAGCAGGAATGTCGACATCAACATGCTCGATCTGTTCTAAAAAAGCGGGAAGCACAAACTTTAGATCTGTTTGATGGCTGCCGAGCTTTATTCCACCTTTTTGCAAGGTGATTTCCTGGCCGTTTACTGATAAACTGAAGTTCCGTTTTACGTAATCAACAATCAATTCCTCAAATTGCTTCTGGTTCATGCCCTCAAGTTCTTGTTGGTCATGTGTTTGTAACAGTGCTTGGTTGATACCATCTTGGCTGAGGTTGACCGTCAATAAACTTGCTTGCTCCCCAGCTTCAAGGTGATACCTTGCTGATAGCGGGTTGTGTCCAAAGGAGTAAGATGGGCTGATTACAAGAATCAGCCCACTAATCATTATTTTTATCAATAGATTATTCATAGCGGAAAGCATTATTTGCAGCGACACCTTTTAGGCATTTAGGAACATTTGCGGCAGCGGTGGTACTCGCTACATAATGATACACCCCATCAGGATATTCATCCGTCTCAGCTGTCCTTCCACCACAGTCATCTAAATCGGTGGGTTCAGCTGCATAAGCATAGATTGGAAATCCATCTTTAGCAAATCCGACCAATTGTACGCCAGTAGTCTGCGTAACATTAGTACAAGCTATTTCTGTAATTCCGTTTGCTTCCAGTACTTGATTTACGACTTCGGGTATGAAGTGCCAATGGTAATATCCGGCGGGGTCGTGGTGGCCACCACAAGGGTCTAAGGAAGGAAAGTTTATTTCCGATCCACCGCCACCAGGGCCGCCCATGGCAGGGCCGTTTATCGCAGAGGGAGGATCTCCGTTTATAGGGATGCCATCCAACGAAAGGCCTATTAATTCTACTTCTGAAATAACATTATTGGTGTTGGCTAATTTGGGCTCAGCAGGGATGATAAAAGTGAGCAAGAGATTATCATTTGCCGCAGCCGCCAAACAGTTGGATTGATCGAGGCTAGGTGTTCCACTTGTGAAATCGTCAATGTTTACAGTACCATCAGCATTGACCATGTTATAACCGTCAGCTTCGATGTCATTCAGTAATTCCGCGGCAAAGACCCTTAGTCCAGGGTTGGTAGCGCCATCGTAAAAGCCCATTCCTGCAACATCATTAATTGTTTCCGGGCAAAATGGGCCATTTTCAACGGGATTACTCGTAAACGTAATCTGGAAACATTCGGCCGAAGTACCATCTTCTAAGGTAGCCGTAATCATTTCGAAAGAAACCAAAGAGCTACTATTGAATAGTGGTTCGGTAATCAAAAAAGCTTCATCTGTTGGAATATCTACGATGACTTCATCATCTGTATTACAGGTCAGCAACAAAAGCGAAAGAAGCAGTGGGAACCCCAATATATAGGTGGATTGTTTCATTGTTTTTGGTTTATAAGAGACTTATTCTGACTTATGATTTTCATACGCTTAAGCATTTTGAAGATTCAATGTTTTCCGCTTTTTAAAAACGAAGTAAATAAGGGACAACATTAGCAGAGCACCTGCAAAAAATAAAAGAGAGAATTTCGTCTCTTCTTGAGCAGGAGTAATAAGTTCAAACTGAGTATCGCGAACCTCTAGTTTGGCGGTATGCCCATTGCTGTTGTTAAGGATGAATTGGTCTTTAGCAAAGCCTTCTTTGAGTACAATTAAGGCACCTTGGTTTCGGGAAATGTCACTAAAGCTACTGTTCTTTACGGCCAGCGATTTAAAAGCCTCAGGGGTACCTGCTACTTGAAAGCTTACGCTTGTTTCGTGACCTAGTTTCACCTGGCCATTTTGTAAAACAGCAGCATTGGTTCCATTGAAAAAAATGGAGGTGTTTTCTTGTACATGCTTGATGACCAAGGCCTGGAACTCTTCGGGCGAAGCATAAGAAGACTCCCCAAAATGTTGTTCTACCTCATATTCGAATGCGGTCAAAGAGGCACGGATTTGCAGAATCCATTGATTTTCACTTTGCTCTACTAATATGGTGGAGGAAAGGTCTGGCTGGTGTGCTTGGGCTCCCATGGAGATAAATAATACACACAGCGTTATTAAGAATTTATTCATGGTTTTCATTTTTAATTAGTTTTTTCTCTGGCCTTTCGTGTGGTAAGTCAACATAAGTCATCCCAGATTTTGATGACAATCAAAATCCTGGATGACTCATATTACATGTTAGAAGGTTTTAACCTCTGGGCGGGCCTTGCCCTCGTTGTGGGCGGGGGGCGTTTTCTACCTCGGCCTGAGTGATGAACCCATCGCTATTACTATCAATTTTCGAAAAGTCGTTTTGAAGAGGCCCCGTCACTTCACTTTTTGACAACTTGCCATCATTATTGGCATCCATTTCTGTCAAGAGCTGAGCGAAACTTGGAGATCCTCCTTGCTGAGACCTTCTTTCAGGAGTACTTTGAGTTGTACTTGTTGCTGTTTTTTGGGAGCCACATCCGACGGCTAAAAGCATAGCGATGGCGGCAATCATTAAGTTTTTCATCTAAGATTTTTTATTTGATTTTTTGAATAAGACTACCAGGCTTAATCCAATCAATAGAACGATTAGGCCTAACAGTAGCCACGGGGGAGGTAATCTGAACTTCGTTAGCTAATTGGCGTAGGCGCCATGCAGGCAGTTGATAAAGTTGTTGTTGCCAGCGGCATCTACGTGATAGTGATAACCTCTGATTTCATCGTAATGCCCTCTACAATCATCTAAATCGGTGGGCTCATCTCCATTGTCATCCAAACGAGCGTAGATACCCTGGCCGTCTAGTGCGTAGCCAATCAGTGGGGCGTGTCCATCACTTTGCGCAATAGAAAAGCTCACTCCTGTAGCTGCGTGGTAGTGATAGCCCTGGTGTACATTGATGTGGCCACCAGCGTCGTCAAATGGAGCAAGGGTGTATGCGCCAAGAATATTATTGACCGGTGCAGGCGCAGAATATTCAATACCGTTTAGTGCAATTCCACGAGTGGAGGGAACATTACTGTCGGGGCCTCCAGGGCCTGTAGCAAAAAATGCAGGGGTGCTTTGTTGTACGGGTGTTATGGGAATTAAATAGGTTTGTGAAAGGTCAGTGATGTACGAAGGGAGACATTCTACACAGAAGTTCTCGTATGCGGCACCTACGTTTGGATTGGCAGCATTGATACAATCCTCTTCGGTTGCTGTGACAAAAATATCGCCGTTAGCATCATACATTTTCCAGGTAGCATCGTTGTAAAAGGTTGCCATGTTTTCGATAAAAGCACCATCTACATCATAAACCTCTCCACTTTCTAACCAGATTCCTCCAGCACTGGCATCATCGGAGATGTTTTCAGGGCACCATGGCCCCATTTGGTGGTCTGTGGGTGCGCTATTGGTGACGATTTGGTAACAATTGGTTTCGGTTCCGTCAGAAAGGGTACAAGGAACTGTTGTTACGGTGATATTCGCATTTGCTGTTGTAAAATAAGAAGGGTCAACGGCTAATACTGTACTCGCATCATTGGTATCTGTATTGTCTGCCACATAACCATCGGGTTGTTCACAGTCACTTAGACTGACATCGGGGTTGCCTAATCCGTCACCGTCGGCATCCTGATACCAAGTCGATGTTGTACAAGGCATATCGTCTTCTTCACAAGAAGAAAAGAGAACAATAGAAAGCCCCAGCAGAATAGCGAAAAAAGAGAAAAGAGAATGTTTCATTTGTCGTTTTTTAGAGCGTGTCAGGAAATCTCAAGCCTTTGCTTTCTTTGATTTAGGATATTCGTTTTTTAGCAAATGAAATATCCCAACACGTTTTTTATTGGTTTCTCTTTAGACTACACGCTGTTTAGAATCCTGCGGGGGGAGGTGTTTTTTTCTTATAGATATCGATTTGGATAATTATTGGGAAGGTTTTAGTTTTTTGTTAAAAAATCCCAGCTTGAAGCAAGCTTAAAGTCAGGGGTGCTCTCAAAAAGCATATCCAGGGTCCATTTATGATTGCTTCCGACGATAATGAGGATACGGTCTCCTGGTTCAGCTATTTGCAAAACGTTGCTCATCATTCTCACGTTCCTCCTGTACCATCTCCCCAGCCAATCTGGGCCGATCCAGTTTTCTTGTATACCAACCCTGACCTCGTACATGTGCATTCTCTGCGCATTGATTCGTTGA
>NZ_JBOEFX010000014.1:0-73292 GCF_050633125.1 Lewinella sp. | reverse complement strand
TTTTTTGGGGTGCTTGGTGCGGAGTGCGATAGGGGGCGCGTTGGATGTTTCCCACTTCCGATTTCCGACTTTCTGTGCGGGGTGCGATGGATACTTGCGAATTTGTCAAAGGCATTCCGACGGGGCAGATTTCCCTCTTCTGACTTCTGACTTTCAAGTGCGGGGTGCGGGATTAACTGAACCTAGCTTTTACACTTTTCCATCCTTTACACCTTTCTCGTGCGGTGCGCAGGCCAGCAGGCCGAAGCTCGGGGCGCGGAGCGGGCAAGGACAATGGGATGGTAACGCTAGTGGACAGCCCGGTGCCGATCCCGTGCCGACTAGAAAAGGCGGGACGGGAGATGGCATGGCCCCAAAAAGCAAATCCCAACCTTTGGGTAAACCAAAGATCGGGACAGCTTCTTTCAGGGGATTTATTATTTCAAAGTGCGAGGTGCGGATTCGTGCGGGGTGCGAAGCACCTAACTTTTACACACTTACACTTTTCCATTCTTTACACCTTTTGGGTGCGGGTGCGATTTTTTGTGCGAAGTGCGGGGTGCGGAATTGGACGAACCCTTACACCCACTCAACCCTTACACTTTTACACAAAAAAACGCCCTACTCCTTCATCACAGGCCGTACAATCGTCTCGCTGCCGGTTTGTAGGACGACATAGTACATTCCTGGTGGCCAAGCAATTACATCCACTTCCATGTTCAGTTGACCTTGCTCAATTTTTTGATCTTGTGGCAAGGTGTAAACTGTTTGACCCAGCTGGTTGATGATGCGTAGCCCTGCCGTATTTGCCTCTTTTTCAATAGTCATACTGAGGTAAAGCAAACCGTGTGTAGGGTTCGGGTAAGCAGTGAGTTCATTGCCCTGGGGGCTGGCCTCGTTGTTTGAGATTCTCGTTCCCTGGGCATTGTCATTATCGTAAACGATCATGTTCATTTCCGCCGGGTTGGTACACAAATCATCAAGGATTTGGGCGATAAAAAGCTCTGTTGCTTCAAAGCCTGGTTCCAGGATGATTTGGTTACCTGCTTGGAATACTATGACTTGTGGCGCGGCACCAGTGGCTACGCCCGTAGACGTGATCGTGCTATTGGCATAGTAAATACCATCGGGGATCGGGGCACCATTGACGGTACGATCGGTAAATTCTTCGCAGCCACAGTCTTCATCTGTGAGGCAATCAGCCGTTAGAAACAGGTCGTTAATCACCGCTCCAACTTCTGCATGAAATCCGTTCAGGATATCACGACCAATGGCCTGGGTATGGCAATAACTCATGATCGTTCCGCGGCCATTGGCGGTATTGGGAGCTACTGGGTTCATGGGATCAAAACAGGCACCGCCTTCAGCAGCACTTGCTTCGTCGGCCTCATCTACGTTGTCATCACCTGCGCAACATTCACAACCATCCATGTTGGTATCGCCGGGGCAATCGCCATCGTCATCACCTCCGTTGGTGAGTACCCAGCTGTTGCCACAGTCGTCAATCTGTTGATTGTTGCCAGGCCCCCAAACACAAGCTTGCGTATGGCGAGCTCCTAAAATGTGGCCCATTTCGTGCGCTGCCCGAACAAAAGTACTGGAGGTAGAAGGCAAGCTGCTCACATCAAAAGATGCACTCAAACTGCCACTCACACAGTGTGGCCCTGGTGAACCCCCACAGATACTGCCGATGCCATCAGCCAATCCGCCACCAATATTACGCGTAGTAATCAAGTGGGCCAAGTCGCCGTTGAAGGCTGGCCGCATCGAAATAAATTCGTCCAATACAGGGCCAACGCCATCTTCATCATCGTCATCACTGTAAGGATCAGCAAGGTCCCATACGAAGATTTCTGACACCTCCATGTTCACTTCTATATTGCGGTAAGCAATAATAGATTCGGCCATGATGCCCATGATGTAATTGGTCACCGCCAGCAGGCTGTTGCTATGATCAGTGTATACTTGAAACTCTGTTTCTACGTACACTTTCACACAGCCGCCGCCTTCCATCATTCTGTTATCAGCAACTTTAGGTTTCTCGGTTGCTGGTGGCAGTGGCGTATCCACGGTATGACAATCCCAACTGGCCTCTTCCCGCAATAGCTTGCGTTCGTCGAAGAGTACGTATTGCCCCGAATCATCCTGCATTTTTCCCAGCACGTAGGTGCTGGCGCGATCGCCGATGATCATTCGCAATTGGTTGCCAAAAAGGCTAAGCGTAGCAATGGAGTTCGGATCATCTTGTACCATGCCGGTGTAAAACAAGCCCGTAGGACCAGTAATCGTTTCCTGGCCTGAGGCGGTATGCACCTGAAAGCCTTCGGAAGCTACTTCAAACTGGGTCAATTCCAGGACAATATTCTTGCCTGCACCTACCGGCACTGCAAAGCTGATATCGCGTGGGCCTTCCCGAAGGGTATTCATCAGGTCATCGGCATTCAAATCCAGCAATACCGGATCAAGCACCCAATCCTGAAGGTTGGCATTGCTTCTGTTGTTGGACAACCGAAACAAATCTACCTCCGTCAGTTTTCCTTGTAGTGCTTTGCGCTCTTGAATAAGCTGGACCGTCGGTTTGATATCCATTTCGACCTTGGGATAGCGCTTGTCCTCAAGGGTATTGGTAATTAAATCTTGCCCGAAGCCCAAGGTGCAACCTGCACACAAGAAGGCCAGGACGAGCCATAAGTTTTTCATAATCAAAGGTTTTGGTGTTGATAAATAGCTGGCTTACTGCAAGCTGATGAGTACCAACACTAATCCTTTCCCTGCGTCGAGGCTGGTCATGGCTTTGCCAATGATGGCGCCTTGCGCTTGGGTATAATCGGTCACTTTCATGGCGTGACCTGTGGTTGGGGAAGTCGTTAATAAGTCGCCAGGTTCGATAGCGCCGTAGCTGGCATCTACGTAAGCATACACGCGGCCTGTAATGGCTACGGCTACATCACCGTCGGCAATGGTGCCCGTTTGGCCAAAGACCATCGCAGTTTGCACATCACCTGCACCGCTGACGATACCTGCTACTGCACGGTCGTTTGCACTATTGCTCAGGGTCAATTCGCCGGCTTGGGTACGGTCGATGGAAAGTACCATTCCGGGAAGTATAGCGGGAGCACCTATCTCCTCTGAAACATTGACATTAAAGCGTTCGGCCAAATCCGCGCCGCCAGTTACGATCAAGCGTCTTCTGACCTCTACTTGTGTACTGGAAATCACCATCATCTCTTCATTATCAGCTTCGATGACAACGTTGCCGCTTTGGTTTTCAATGAGTAAGTCTCCACCAAGGTCCGCCACTCTTTTGGTGTTGCCTGCGCCCATGATGAGTTCGCCATCCAGGTCGAGGTCATTGGTAATACGGGCACTATTGTTTACGCGAGTAAATCCATTGAGGGTTGTCTGCCCGTTTACTTCCAGGTTTTGGCCGATGCCGGCATCACCACCTACAGAAAGGTTTTCGCCTACGGTCGCATGACGGTTTGCGGTAAGATCACGACCGGTGCGGGTATCGCGCAATACATTCATATCGTTACCGATTTGTGCATCAACACCGACTGAGAGGTTCCCACCAACAGAGGCGTCATCACCAATAGTAGCACTGTTGGCTACATTGAGGTTTTCGCCAACTCCGGCTCCACCAGCAACGACCAAAGCGCCAGAAACAGGTGATGCAGAGCTGGTTCCATCGTGAATGGTGGTCACGCCATTCACATCCAGGGTTTCGTCAATGATGGCGTCGCCGCGTACATCAAGGCGAGCCGTTGGTGCCAAGGTATTGATACCAAAATCGCCGATATTGGTGATCGTTCCGCGCTCTTCGTCATTGGTAAGGAAGACCACGCTTTCGTTGTTGCGTGTGCCCAGTGTGTTTTTGTCAGCACTAACGACATTGCCGCCTACGTGCCAGTCTTGTGCTGCGCTGGATAGATCACAAACAAAGTTATTGCCAAGGTCGGTGCGGGAGAAAACAGTCAGGTCGCCGAAGGTTTTTCCAACAACATCGAGGTCGTCGGTAGCGCCTGGCCAAGCGTTGCTTGGGCAGCGGGTATAGATCGACTCTACACAGCTGTTACCTGCATTGGTGATCACAAAGTAGGTAGTGTTGCCCAAGGTTCCGTTGATGGTCGTTGAGCCGTCGATGGTCAGCAGCTGACCGGAAGTTACATTATTGAAGGTCTGAATAAGGATACTCAGGCTATTATTGCGGTATACTTCGATGGTCACGTTATCGTCGCCGAAGTAGTAGACTTGCATCTCCACAAAATTCCCTACACAAGGGCACGGGCCGGGGCAATCTTTAGGAGCAGGCTTGAAAGTACTGGCATCTTCCGCTTGAGCGGCAAGGTTGCCCATACTGAAAATCAAAATAAAGCTTAATAGGTAAAATAGGGTTAGATGTTTTGAGGTGTTCATCTCTTTAAAGGTTTTAGTTTTAGGTGAAAAAGCGATTAATCGCAATTGATACTGCTTTATACCTGGCGATGAACGGGCGTTACATTTTGGGGGAGATTTTTTTTGACCACTTTAAGGCACGGAGATTCTTCTTAAACCATATAAGAGATTATAAGGGGATATAAGATAAACTCGCTGGGTGCGGGATTTGAACCACTTAAGGCACCAAAGAGGACGCAAGGTCGGTGGTTGTTTTGGGGCCATGCCATCTCCCGTCCCGACTTTTCTAGTCGGAACGGGATCGGCACCGGGCTGTCCACTAGCGTTACCATCCCATTGTCCTTGCCCCGTCCCGGCCCCGAGCTTCGGCCTGTTGGCCTGCGCACTGGTATTATCCTTACTGATCTACCGGGGATACACCTGCGGGTCACGTCTAGCGCCTATCAATAAAAAAGGGAACCATTCACTAGCATCCAATTCAAAAAGCCCTCCATTCGGAGAGGGTTGGGTGGGTCGGCCGAAAACACCATGTAGGTTAATTTCTTTCTCGCTGGTCGGGAAACCAGGAAATATTACATTGTAGTCTGGAGACTGCAATGCGCCTTTAACAAAAAGGATTTACCCCTTCTTCTCTTTCAGCAATCTGGTGGTCTCTTCGGCATCGACAAGGTCTACCCACTTTTTCATTTTCTTTTGGATGACTTTGAAGTGGTGACGGTCTTCTTCCGTGACAAAAGAGATAGCTTCGCCGGGGTTTTCGGCCCGGCCTGTTCTACCGATTCGATGCACAAAATCTTTAGGAGAGCGGGGTAATTCGTAGTTGATGACAAAGGGGAGAAACTCGATATCGATACCTCTGGCCAGTAGATCCGTGGCGACGAGTACTCTTACTTTACCTGTTTTAAAGTCGTTTAAGGCTTGCGATCTTGCTCCCTGGCTTTTTTTGCCGTGAATGGCTGCTGAAGAAAACCTGTTTTTGCTCAACTTGGACGCCACCTGATCGGCTTGATAAACCGAAGAGGTAAAAACGAGTACTTGCCTCATCTTTTTAGCCTTGATCAAGTACCGCAACAGTGGGCCTTTTTGCGCCAGCGTAACCGCGTAAGCCGATTGATTGATGAGGTCGACCGTCTTTTCCTCCGGGGCTATATTTATAACCAATGGGTCTTCTAGCAGTACATTTCTTACGTTCTCAACATTGGGGCTCAATGTGGCCGAAAACAAGAGATTTTGTCTTTTTTCGGGAAGAAAAGTCAGTATTTTGTCCATTTCGTCCTTAAAACCCAGGTTGAGCATCTTATCCGCTTCATCGAGCACCAGGGTTTTCACAGCAGAAAGGTGGACGGCATTAACACTTATCAGGTCAAGCAGTCGCCCCGGTGTGGCTACCAAAACATTGACTTTGGGCAGCGCTTGCATTTGTACGTTGATCGAAGCCCCTCCATAAACGGCTAACGATTTGAACCTGAAAGGCAATGATTCGCCATAGAGCTTAAATACGCCTTCTACCTGCACGGCCAGCTCTCTGGTGGGTACTAGCACCAGCACCTCTACATGCCTGGCCACACGGGTGGTCATCTTCTCGAGGTTAGCCAAGATGGGCAGGACGTAACTGGCTGTTTTCCCTGAGCCTGTTTGTGCAATCCCCAAGAGGTCTTTCCCTTCCAGAACAGCAGGAATGGCCATCTCCTGAATAGGGTAAGCTTTCGTGAATTTCTGCTTTTCAAGGGAGGCAAGTAAATAATCGGGTAAACCTAGCGAGGAAAATGACATATAGTAGTAAACAATTTTTGCAAAGGTACGAGGAACGGCGGAACTGGAGGAGCTTATTGTGAGATTAGTAAGGTGTGGTTGTACAGGATAGAACGCGGATTGAACGGATTTACGCGGATTTTTTCTTGAATCGCCTGCAGTAATCCCATTAAACGCTAAACATGAAAGGTACAGCGTACCGCATATATCTGTAGCAACCTTTTAGATTTTTATGTGCGAGGTGCAGCGCACCGTACTATAGTCAACAGAATTATATACCTTAAATGACCTTATTAAAGGTTGGGAAATATAGCACGGTGCGCTGCACCTTTTCATGAGACGATATTATTGGCTATAGATAGGAAGGTGCGCTGCATCAAAGTTCATAGTCTGCAAAGTCAGAATTCCCACCTCACTTTTTCGCCTTCCTAATCAGCTTAAAGGCCCAATCATAGTGGCTTGAGGTTGCGGAGATGAAATAGGCGCCCATCGAAGTGGTGCCGGTCCACTTGTATCGTTTTTTTTCGAATAGTTCTTCGTTGGAATGGCTGTCGATTATTCCTCTTACTTGGTTATAACTTGTGTTTAAATGCTTTTTTGCTTCTTCAAGACTGACCTGCTGGTAATTTCCCAGAATCCAGTAATTAAGGTCAGGAGTCGTTTTCCAAGTGTATCCTTTGGCGGGCATTTCCGGCTTTTCTCCTGTTGATCCTTTTCTATACCAGTCCATCATCATGAGGTGCCAGTGGTGGAGGTGCATTAAAACATCGCGAATATTTCGATTCATTGTTCCCGGAGGAAAATCCTTGTTTTGCTCCAGGGCATCCATCTTTTCAATGAAGTCCTTTAGCTGCTCAAAATTCGCCTTGCCCAGGTCCAGTAATTCCGATTTAGATGTTGGCCGTGCCATACGTATGCTCTTTTATCATTTTACCCGTTACGAAGTAGCGTCGCTTAGTAACGGGTAAAGATCGAATTTTTATTCTCGTGATTCTTCCATTTAAGAACGCCTGCCCAACGAAAATATCGTCCTCAATGCCAGCAGCGCCGCCAGTCCAAAACCAGTGATTCCCCACAAGGCAAAGCCATTGACCAAGGGTGGTATTTTAGCTACAACAACTAAAGAAGAGGCTATGATAATCGCCACTACCAGCAGGGTATACGAAAGAAGCTTGATACTCTCGCTCAATTTGTCGGCAGTGGGTTGCAAGCCTTTGTGTTCAAACTCAATATGGAGCTTTCCTTCTTTTACTTTCCGTAAAATTTCACGTAAATCTTCGGGAAGTTCGCGCAAAAGATTGGTGGTATCTTCGGCTGATCGTATTAACTCGCGCCGGAGTCGGAGGGGGCTGTACCTCTTCGATAATAAGCGCTGAACATAGGGACCAATATTGGCGATAATGTCGTAATTGGGGTCTAACTGTAGACCTACACCTTCCATGATTACCAGCGCTTTCAGCAGCAAGAGTAAGTTGGCAGGCAGTTTGATTTTATAATCAAAGAACAAGGCATTGAGCCCCTGCATGACCTCCATCCCATCAATATCCTCCAAGGCGATGCTGGCGTACTGGCGCAAGACGTAAATGATATCGTATTCCAGCTCGCGCTCTTTGTCTTTGCTCAGGCCTGTAGAGAACTTGAGGATCGCCTTTTTTAGCCCTTGTACATCCTGGTCGTAAATAGCGAGAAGCAATTGGGCAAATAATAACTTATCTCGATCACTCACGGTACCCACCATACCATAATCGAGGAAGGCGATGCGGCCATCCTCTAGCACGAAGATATTTCCAGGGTGAGGGTCGGCGTGAAAGAAGCCATGCTCAAACACCTGTTCAAAGTACAGCCCGATACCTCGCAGCGCCAATTCTTCGCCTGTGATGTTAAATTGGGAAAGCTTGTCAAGATCTGTGATTTTATACCCAGGTACATACTCCATACAGAGCACTTTGTCTGTAGACAGCTCTCGGTAAACAGCAGGAATCAACACTTTAGAATGGTCGCGAAACATCTGCTGAAAATGCAGCAAGTTGGCCGCTTCTCTTCGGAAGCTCAACTCCTCAGTAATGCTTTGTTCAAACATCTTGACCAGCTCACTGGGTTGGTAAACCAGCAAAGCCGGGAAATAGCTTTCTATGATACTTACTAATTGATTGAGTATGGTAATATCCGCAGCAATCACCTCGCGGATGCCTGGTCGTTGCACTTTCAAAACAACTTCTCTTCCTCCTACCAAACGCGCCCTGTGCACCTGTGCCATAGAGGCAGATGCCAAGGGTTGAGGCTCGAAATACTCAACCATCTCCTGCCAAGGGCGGGAAAATTCCTGCTCCAGGGTTGCATAAATCTCTTCTAGCGCTACGGGAGGCACTTGATCCTGCAATTTGGCAAGCTCCGTAATCAACTCATCGGGCAGCAAATCCGGTCGATTGCTCGCAATTTGAGCAAACTTGATGAAGGTCGTCCCCAATTCTTCACACACCAGACGGATGCGCTCGTAGCGGGTAAATTCGCTCACCTTACGCCCCGCTCGACTGGGCACAAACCGGTTCGTCTGTGGCACCAGTTTATTGAGTGGCGGATGAGCGAGAAGGTCTTCGAATCCGTATTTTACAAAGGTTCCGAAAACCTTCTCGTATCTCATCAAGGTAGAAGTGGTGGTAATATTTAGGGCTCCTGCCTTCATAACTTAGCATTGCGCAGAAAATAAAGTGCGATTTTTATTTTCGTGCTGTTCCTTAGTTGGACAAATTAGAAATCGCTCGTTTCAAGTAGTTGAAAGATTCGGAAATATCCTCTACGAAATGGTCCAATTTTGTTTGTGCCGTTTCGCGACGATCAAGAATCTGGCGAACTTCGATCAACTTCTCCGTGAATTCACGGCGAATACTAGCTACGCGAGCAGGATCATCTTTATCATGCAGTGCTAAATTGACGCGAAAAGCATCCATTTTGGCTTTGAAGGTATCGAGTGTTTCCTGCATTTGCGTACTCATATCCGGGTAGCTTACGCGTACCGCTTCTTCGAGTTTGTAAATTTTCTGAAGAACCTCTTTCTTGTAGGCATCATAAGCCTTCACCTCAGTAGGCACCTCTTGGAACAAACTCGATTCCAGGTTTTCAATGTTCGTCAGGAAGTCACGACGATCATCAGCAGTATAAGCGGCTGATTTTTTCAACTCCGCTCTTTCCTTGTTTATGAAATCCGCAAGCATTTTGCGTTCCCGTTCGATCAAATCCCTGGCTTCAGCCTTTCCTAATGCCATTTGCACTTGCAACTCATCCGATAAAGCCTGAAGGTTACGTGCTTCGTTCTTGATTCTTTCGATTATTGCATTTTCCATTAGTGTAAGATTAAATGAACAATGTGGAGGGTGATTCTCGATTCCAAATAACTTTGAATATGCTCCCCCTCTCACCCGTAATTATCAATAAAATCGGAAAAAAATGTACTGATTAGGATCAATCATTTTGGATAAGAATTATCACTAAAAACAGGAGCTTTTCAATGGAACTTTAAGGTGGTATTTTACCTCTAAAAGGGTTCGCTTTTTTGAACTATATAAGGACATAGAAGGGTTTCAAGGTACTGTCACAAAGTTCAAATTAACGTTTACAAACCTCCTTAGGCTACACCAAACAGGAAACGAATGCAGCTATTTTCAAAGGGTTTCATTTTTATCATTCTAGGTTTAAATGCCTGTAGCGCTCCTCCTCAAGAGTTCAAAGCGCAATACCAATCGCTTACGGAAGCAGTATACAGTACGGCGACCGTAGTGCCAGCGGAAATTTACACGGTGTATTCTCCGGTAAACGGTATTATAGAAAAGAGTAACCTCGAAGAAGGTCTACTCGTCGAGCAGGGGGCTTTGCTCTTTCAAGTCAACAACCGGCAAGGTAACCTTAATGAGGCCAATGCAGCCTTGAATGTACAGCTTGCAAAGGATAGTTACCTTGGCGAAAGTGCCCTCTTGAGAGAGCTGGAAGAGCGTATTCGTTCCGCACAAACCCGGGTTAGCAATGATTCGCTCAATTATGAACGTCAGGCGAAATTATGGGCTCAAAATATCGGTTCACAACAAAATTATGACGCCCAAAAATTGGCCTACGAGCTATCACAGAATGACCTAAGCAGTTTGCGCAGCAATTATCTACGCACACAAAAAGAACTCGCCCGCAAGCTTGAACTCGCACAAAACAGCCTACAGATCAGTGCTGCCAACAATGAAGAATTTACGATCACCAGCAGGCTTACCGGTACCATTTACGAAGTACTGAAGGAAGAAGGAGAATTTGTAAGTCCACAATCAGCAGTAGCCGTAGTAGGAAGTACAGACAAGTTTGTCGTCCAACTCTTAATTGATGAAGTAGACATCACTCATGTGTTCCCCGGTCAAAAAACACTGATCAACCTTGATGCTTTTGGAGAGCAGGTTTTTGAAGCTGAAATAACGCGCATCTACCCTACCAAAGACGAGCGCTCCCAAACATTCAAGATAGAAGCCACTTTCAAAACACAGCCCGACAGGTTGTTTAACGGCCTTAGCGGAGAAGCCAACATCATTATTGCAGAAAAAGACCGAGTACTGTGCCTGCCCAGTCAATTGATCAATGAGAACAATGAAGTCAATACGCCCCAGGGTTACGTCAAAGTCATCACTGGACTAAAGAACCTGGCCTTTACTGAAATCCTTAGCGGTATTGATACTTCTACCGTTGTTTACCAAGCCGAATAAGATGGAATACAAGCTTCTCCTACAAATTGCGAAAACTCACATCACAACCCGCATAAAACAGTCGGCTATTGCGGCACTGGGCGTAACTTTTGGTATTGCGACTTTTATCATTCTGGTGTCGTTTATGACGGGGCTTAACGGGTTGCTAGATGGCCTGATGCTAGATAGAACACCTCACATCCACCTGTACAATGAGGTTTCTCCTTCCGAAAAACAACCCCTTGACTTAGCAGCTCCAACCCTCAATGACTGGAACATAGTGCGGTCGATAAAACCCCGCCAGCGGCCCAGCAGGATTCACAATGCCCTACCGCTCCTTAAGCTGCTGAAAGACAATCCTGATATTCTTGGCGCTACTGCACAAGTAAGTAGCCAGGCTTTTTACACCGCCGGTGCGCTAGAGCTCAATGGTCTGGTAAACGGTGTAAACATCCTCGAAGAAGCCCGCCTTTTCAACATCGACGATTATATCATCGAAGGAGATATTAAAGACCTTTATCAAAATGAAAATGCCATCATTATCGGAGCAGGTATCGCCCAAAAATTGAGTACCGGCATCGGGGATCGGATTCAACTGGTGAGTGCCCAGGGTAATCGAATCTCTTTGAAAATTACGGGGATTTACCAGAGCGGATTGGCAGAAATTGATAACATTCAAAGTTATACCAATATCAAGACGGCCCAACGACTGATGGGCGAAAAGGCTAATTTTATTACCGATATTAATATCAAACTACACGACCTGGAAAAAGCCGCACCGATGGCCCAACAATTTGCCCGGCTTTATAATGTCACCGCCATAGATATTGGCACTGCCAACGCTCAGTTTGATACAGGGACAACCATTCGAAACATCATTACTTATGCTGTTTCCATTACTTTATTGATTGTTGCTGGCTTTGGGATTTACAATATCCTCAACATGTTTATCTACGAAAAGATGAACGACATTGCCATCCTGAAAGCTACAGGCTTTTCGGGCAACGATGTCATGTACATTTTTATCAGCCAAGCGCTGATCATTGGTACCCTTGGCGGCATCTTGGGTTTGATTATTGGCTGGAGCTGTTCTGTTCTCATTAGTCACCTTCCTTTTGAGACGGATGCTTTACCTACCATTACCACCTACCCTGTCAATTTCGATTCATCGTTCTACATCATCGGGATCACTTTTGCTTTGGTCTCTACTTTTCTAGCTGGTTATCTACCCGCTAAGAAAGCCAAAGGTATTGACCCTGTCACCATTTTAAGAGGCCAGTAATGAAAGACAACAAAGCCGTCATACAAGCAAAAAACATCAATAAGGTTTTCCATGAACCCGTAGATTTCCATGTTCTGAAGGACATTACCTTCACGGTAAACCGAGGAGAATTTGTGTCCATCATGGGAAAATCTGGTTGCGGAAAATCTACCCTGCTCTACATCCTCTCTACAATGGATACCGACTACAGCGGGGAGTTGTACCTCAACAACCGCCTCATTACTGGCAATACGCCGGAACAACTTGCCAGGGTACGTAATGAACATATTGGGTTTGTCTTTCAATTTCATTACTTATTGCCCGAATTTTCTGTACTGGAAAATGTTATGCTTCCCGCTAAAAAGCTAGGCAAGAAAAGCGCTCAAGAGATCGAATACGACGCCATCAATGTTCTAAAAATGCTGGACATTGACCATGTGGCTCGCAATAAATCTTATCGTATTTCAGGTGGAGAGAAACAGAGAGTCGCCATCGCCCGCGCACTGATTAACGAACCAAGTATCATCATGGGCGATGAACCCACTGGCAACCTGGACAGCAAGAACTCTAATAACGTACTGGCTATCTTCAGAGAACTAGCTGTTGAGAAAGGGCTTACCCTTTTAATCGTCACCCATGACCTGGATTTCGCTCATCAAACCGACCGGATTATCACCATGGAAGATGGGCGAATAATAAAACACACAAATCAATAACTATCAACAACTTAACTCAATCCACCTCAACTATTTAATTGATCAATCGTATTGATCTTTGTCAACCACTCTTCAGGCAAAGCCGCTTTGCGCAAAGCAACATAATCATAAGGCACTATCGACTGTCGAGAGATGGCTGCTATCCGCTCATGCACCTTCGAAAAGATGGCTGATTCCAGCACAAATCGATCTTCCTTTATTTCAATAGCCCTCACCCCAACTATGGCAGTATCTGGATACACCATCGGAAAAATGTATTTGCAGTCTTGCCAGCCTAGAATAGGGTCTACGCCTTCACTGAAGTTGCTATTGATACCCATGTGTTCAAAATAAGCCAATCGTGAAGACTCGGCCCAACGCAAGTACACCAGGTTATTGACATGCCTGGCAGCATCCATATCTCCCCATTGCACAGCGTATTCTACCCTGACTTTAAATTGATCCAGTGAAATTTTAGTCATAACATTATTGATTCTCCAACAAGTAATTGTCGTTTAACGATTCCACAAATAGCTGATTCCAAAAGTCACCCGTAGGCCTCCCGTTGTAAACGGTAAAGATTCAAGAGGATCACCATTGTACGTGATAGTGAGGTTATCATCATCCACTTTGACGGTGGAAGTCGTCGTATTTCCACTATCCGCTCCGATACCGTCTGGTACACTAAACTGAAGAATAGCATCACTGTTTCCCGCAGGAACATCATAGGCTGCTTTCAGAAAAAAGTCCACCCTGTCAGCAATGATATAGGTAAAATCCAGTCGTGGAGCAAAGGTCACGCTCGTTGCTTGCAAGCGGATATCCAGCTCGTTTTCGTAGTACTGCGTTTCGCCAATTTGAATGTAGGCAGCATTGTTTTGAATTTGCCCAATTCGAAAACCACTGCCTGCCAGCAAACCTTGGATAGCAGGACGAATAACAAAATCATTCCCATTTAGCTTGGTCAAAAAGTTCCAGCCCCAAGAGTAAGCAAACTTGGCTGTGTAATTTTTCCCCAGCGTTACATCCAGCAGGTAATCATGAGAGGTCCCTCGGTAATTTCCTGCTTTATAACCGATATTCAATGCAAATTGGGTATAACCATCTTTTACCTCAAAGGTAGAGTTGAAGCTATCCATCGAGGGGCTATCGTCCACAAAAGTCGTTTCGATCGTTCCTGGATCAGTATTCAAATACCGTGGCCCAATACCCAGAAAGGCACTGCGATACCGTTGGAGATATAGACTTTCTTTTGGTGCAGGGATAAATACATCGGCTTCAGACGTGGTAACTGCAGGTGTTGCCCATTGGCCAAAAACGAAGAAAGAGAAGAGGCTAAAAAACAAAGTGAGTAGCGCTTTCATAAACAGGAATTCAAGATTAATAATAAGTTATTATCAAGGAGTAACCGATTGCGTCAAATCAGTTAGTATAACTCTTGATTGCACAAACATAAGAAAGGAGAGCGTACCACTATATTTTTTGATGCACTGACAATTTTCTGTGCTTAATCATAATCTATATCTTTGCGGAACAACCACCCCTTTTTCAGCATGCGTTGGCGAAAATACTTCCCTCTGGCGGAACAACTCAAAGATTACAGCAAAAATCGCTTTCGCTTCGATCTCATTGCCGGACTTACCGTTTGTATAATGCTTGTACCACAAGGTATGGCTTACGCACTACTGGCAGGTGTGCCTCCAATTTATGGGCTCTATGCCGGTGTAGTTCCTTTGTTTATCTATGGCTTGATGAGCTCCACCCGTCAGGTGTCTATCGGCCCGGTGGCGGTATCGGCCTTACTTGTTTTGGCCGGCGTAAGCCAAATAGCCATTCCCGGCAGTCCTGAATATATCGCATTGGTCATTCTGGCTGGCTTACTCATTGGTATCGCCCAATTTACGATGGGGTTATTTCGGCTCGGTTTTTTGGTCAACCTTCTTTCCAACCCCGTGATCATGGGCTTCACCTCGGCGGCGGCTATCATCATCGGGGTCAGCCAGCTAAAGTATCTTTTCGGTATCAAAGTACCTCGTTTCGAACAGCTTTATGAGACCGTCTACTATGTTTTTTCTCACCTACAGGAGACCCACTGGCTCAGTTTTGCCATCTGTAGTGGCGCTATTTTTATCATGCTTGCCTTAAAAAAATGGGCACCAGCTGTACCAGGAGCTTTATTGGTCACGATCATCGGTATTGTCCTTTCCTCTTACCTTATGCTGGAAAGCCACGGCCTTATCATAGTAGGTGATATTCCGGCAGGTTTTCCTCCATTCCAATTCCCGGAAATTACCTGGAACAAAGTTCAACTACTGGGGCCTACCATCCTCACGGTAACGATCATGAGCGTAGTAGAAACGATCAGCATCGGCAAAGCCCTGGAGATCAAAAACAAGCAATCAGGTATCCGCCCCAACCAGGAGTTATTTGCCCTGGGAGCCTCCAAGATGATTGGTGCGCTTTTTCAGGCCATCCCCTCTTCGGCCAGTTTTACGCGGTCGGCTGTCAACAATGACAGCGGTGCTAACACTGGGTTGGCTTCCATCATTGCTGCTTTGGCAACCAGCCTTGTGCTGGTTTTCTTCACGCCACTATTTTATTACCTGCCCGAAGCCATCCTTGCGGCTATTGTTTTAGTAGCCATTAGGGGCTTGTTTGAGATCAAAGGCATTGCTCAATTATGGAATATTGACCGCAGGGATTTTTACATGGCCATTATCACTTTCCTGGCAACAATTGGGCTGGGCATTGCCGAAGGGGTATTTACAGGGGTGGCCCTCTCGCTGTTATCGGTTCTTTTCCAATCATCGCGCCCACACATTGCCGTACTTGGCCAGCTGCCCAACAGTGATTATTTCCGAAATATCAAGCGCTACCCAGAAGCTATTCAGCACGAAGGAGTGCTCATTATCCGCTTTGACGCGTCCCTCTTCTTTCTCAATGCCACTTACTTCAAAGACAAAATCAAGAAAAGAGTAAATCGTTATCCTGGCAAGCTCGAAGTACTGATCCTGGATACTTCCAGTATTATCAATATCGATTCCAGTGGCCTCAGTGCCCTACGTGACCTTCACCGTTGGTGTACTGACCAAAACATTGAATTATACCTGGCGGGCACCATGGGGCCGGTTCGAGATAGCCTCGCTCGCGCAGATTTGCGGTCGCTAATAGGCCCGGATCACTTCTTTCGGCATCCTATTGATGCAATAGAATTTGCACAGAAAGATTAAATGTTCTCGTTATAATGCAAGTAAATCCCTATTAAGCATCGTTTTAACTTGGCTATTCTCAATGAATAACTATACTACATGGATATCACTGGACTTCTAGGTATTTTAGCAGGTATAGCGGTTGCTATTTGCCTTTTCTTTGCCAAGTATCTTTTTTCCAATAAAAAAGGAAACCGTCTAAACTCCATTTTATTAGGATTGCTGTTAATTGCGGTAGCACTACGAGTAGGTAAATCTATCTGGTTCTTCATCTTTTTCGGAGCCGCTCCTTTCGGCCTAGGCATTGGTTTTCTAGGTTTAGCAAGCATAGGTCCATTGCTATTCCTTTATATTGACAATAACCAGCACGACCGGCATAGCGTAAAAAGAAGTGAATTATTACACTTCGTTTTCCCTGTACTCGGCACCTTCACCTGTTGGCTCAATACAATGCAAGTAGCCACCTATTTATACCAACTAGCGACCATAGTACTATCTATTTACCTGCTCTTGTCTTGGCGTAACTATTTTACTAACCCAAGTCAATCCCCAGACTTAAAGCTATGGAATCGAAATGTGATTATTACTGTCACAATCATATGGATTGCTTTCGTTTACCAACACCTTACAGGTTCTTTACTTGACTATGCAATTGGTGCCGGAATAGCAGCACTGCCCATTTATTATCTCTTCGTTAAAGCAACCCGTACCCTGCTCGTTTTTTCAAATAAGCAACAAGATCTCCAATTGTCGGAATCACTGATAACCTCTGTAAAACATTTTTTTGAGGAAAAAGAAATATTTACACAACACCATTTGACCCTCAACCAATTTGCAAAAATATCAGACCTTCCTGCCTATTTAATTACCAAAGCGGTACAACAGCTTTACAACAGATCTTTTCCGGAGACGGTAAATTATTTCCGAGTAAAAAAAGCACAACAACTCCTGCTCGCACCCAAGACTGCCCAGCAAAAAATAACAACCCTCTCTTTTGATGTTGGTTTCCGTTCTACTTCTTCTTTTTACGCCGCATTTAAAAAAGAAACCGCTATGACTCCAAAGCAATTTCAGAAATTCGCTGCTAAGAAAAGGGCAAATCATTAACCTTATTTCTGCCCCTCTCTATAACACTGATAATAGATCGAACAAAGTGAGCTTAGGCAGGACCCAAACTCACTTATAAACCGACAACACCGAGTACAAGTACTACTTATTGCATAGAATAATTTACCGTCCAGGCAATTTGTACTCGCCATTCGTCATCTCGTCCACTATTTCTTCAATTCGGTTATGAAAACGCTCTGGTGCTTCTACCTTAGCATCCTTAATGGCTAACAATGCACTGGCCGTATCCCCTAAGAAATAGTCACTGATTCCCAAATTCAGCTGAATAAACCATGTATTTGGAAACTTCTCTAAAGCTGTTTCACAAAAAGATTTCGCTTCTTTATACTGCTCTATATCTAGCAAAAACCGAGAAAAACTATTCGCTTCATATGCCGTATATCCAATATTTTGAACCTCACCAATTGTAAGCTCCAAAGCTTCATCTTGGCCTAACCTATGATTAAGACGTGCCTTAGTTGTCAGGTTTGTAATATTCTTATTAGCAGCAAAACCATAATATCCCCCATTGATTGACCGTTCAGTCCATTCCAGTGCTTCCTCCAAATTGGTATCGTGATTCAGACACCAATTGGCTGCATCGTTCCAAGCCTCCCATCGGTAGGTGTTTATACCACGGAGTTCTTTTCGGAAAGAAGCTAATACCGTCTTTTCTAAATCTACTGAAACAGAAAAAGGAATACGCTTATCAGCCCATTCCAAGCCTAAGACCATCGTATTTTCACCAGCAGGATAAAACTCGTAATCTAGCTTTTCAGAAAAAGCACAGGCTACAGCATTTACCTCTACCTGCAAGCTTACATCCTGGTCCACATCCAAATAATAGCTACCCCATTGCTGACTATTATGGGCAAATAACAGCCTGAATTGGTCATCATGTGGAATGATATGAAATCCATAAACCCCAGCAGCCAAGGGCTGCCCCTCGATCAAAACATCAGTAGAGAATTCAATCGTTGTATTCATATTCGCTCCGGCCCTCCAAGCTATAGGGTCGCCATTCTCAGGTATAATTCCCGGGTCGTTCCAAACATCACGATCTCTTACGGTAGGGCTATGGTAGGTAACCGTAATGTCTGTGACAGCAAGTCGTTGCATCTCCACGACATAATTACTCGCCTGAGGAATTTTCAATGTATGGAACTGACCATAAAGTGTGCTACAAGTCAGCACAAGGCTGAACAAAACCAAAACAACAGTACGCATGATTTCTTTTTTTAACAGTCATTAAATTCCCTGCGAAGTAAGGGGCTCTTCTTTTTTTCCAATAAGAAGTATCTCTTTTTTATCTCCTGATTCGTCAAATCAGGAGAAGATTTTCCCTTTTCACGATTATATTTACAGCTATGGAGACTCCCGCAGCAGAAATCATTATTGACGAGCAGCTCGTCCGCTCCTTATTAAAAGAGCAACACCCTGACCTCGCCCAGCTTGATCTTAAGTACATGGCGGAGGGCTGGGACAATAAGATCTACAAATTGGGTCAAGATTTTCTTATTCGTCTACCTCGGCGCCAGCAGGCACTTCCTTATATCATTCGCGAGCAAGAATGGCTCCCCAAATTGGCCCCAAACCTGCCCATTCCTATACCTTCCCCCCTACGCTTTGGTCAGGCCCAGGGTGAGTATCCGTGGCCTTGGAGCATTACACCTTGCTTTCCCGGACAACCAGCAGCCGAGGCCTTGCCTGCCCCCAAAGAAGCTTCCCGCCTTGCCCATTTTCTTAGAATTCTCCATCAACCTCCAGCACCAACCAACGCCCCCTACAACGCCTCCCGGGGATGCACCCTCAACTCGCGGGCTGATAAGATCGAAGCGCGCATTGAACGCTTTATCAGCAAAGGACTCATTTCCTCCAATATTTCTAAAATTTGGGAAGAAGCGCTACTTGCACTTGATGATCAAATGCCCAAACGCCTCATTCATGGTGACCTCCACCCCAAAAACATCATTACCCACCAGGGCAAATTTTCGGCTATTATCGACTGGGGAGATATAACGGCTGGCGATCCGGCCACTGATTTAGCCAGTTTTTGGATGCTCTTTAACGACAAAAATGCACGCAATGTTGGTCTTGCTGACTATGACACAAACCCAGCGCTCTTGGCGCGAGCTAAAGGTTGGGCCGTCTTTTTCGGAACCATTTTATTGGATATAGGTCTGGGTGGCGATCTCGTTTTTGAGAAGGTCGGACGGTTTACACTACAAAATTTAGAGGAAGATTATCGTTAGCGAGCGAACTATATCTAACATCAATGATTTGGGCGCATCCCCTGGCGGGGTCGCTCCCTTACAGGGTTCGCTTTGCTCCGTGCCGACCTACTGGTTACGGCGCGCCGTAACCAGTAGGTCGGCACTGGTCACTTCGTTCCCACCTTCCAGGCAGCTTGCGCGGGGTATGCCCTAATATGCGACAAATAGCAATTATTGTTTCAATTGAAAAAAAACAAAACTTTTAATTGACTACTCCTGTATTTTTCCTATCTTTGTTATCACCTTAGTGAACTGACAACCACAGAGGCAATCATCGGTAACTCCCCCTAGCAGTCACTAGGAAATTCAGCGGTTTATTTTTGCGTATTGCTTGGCTGCTGCCGCTCTGGCAGCAGAGATAGACGCACGCCCCGTAGGGTCGTTTTGACCGGGGGCGTTTTTGGCGATCTGGCAGGAGGGTGGGCCCTCCACTTGGGGCTCTTACACCCAACTTTCTCCCCCAAATCATCCAACCGCATCAAAAAAACCTTCCTTTCAGCTAATAAATCCCCCTAAGCACAACTCCTTCTTAATACGCCAAAACGATCTTCCCAAAGTGAGCACCACTAGCCTGGTAACGAAACGCTTCAGTCAATTCCGTAAAACCAAAGCTACGGTCAATAATTGGCCGCCAATTCGATAGTTCGATGGCACAAACCATGTCTTCCTGCATCATTCGGCTACCTACAGCAAGGCCCGTCATACGCAAATGCTTAAAGAACAGTTTTGGGAAAGTGATCTCTCCTTTGCGGCCATTCCCCAATATTCCAATAGAAGAAATATGACCTCCCATAGATGCTGCTTCAATAGATTGTTGCATGGTTGAACCTCCTCCAACATCTAGCACATGATCTACACCACCACCGCTGATCTTAAAAATGGTTTTTCCCCAGCGTTCTTCTTCTCGGTAGTTCACCACTTCTTTCACACCCATGCTTTTGAGACGGTCTGCTTTTTCGGAAGAGGACGTTGTAGCATAAACTTCCGCACCGGCGGCCAGGGCAAGCTGTAATGCAAAAATCGACATGCCGCCAGTACCCTCAACTAATACTTTATCTCCCATTTTCAGCTGACCTTCAACCACCAGAGCCCGCCAAGCCGTCAGGGCAGCACAAGGCAAGGTTGCCGCTTCCGCGTAAGAAAAACCACGAGGGATACGGGTAAGTGATTGTGCAGACACGCACGACATTTCCGTTAAGTAACCATCTACTGTTTCGCCAGAAATGGCACTAGTCTTCGCAGATGTAGGCTTGCCATCCAGCCAATTGGGAAAGAACAGTGACATCACTTTATCTCCCTTTTTCCATGCAGTCACCCCCTCTCCTACTGCGGTTACCTCCCCTGCTCCGTCCGACATAGGTACACGGCCTTCCGGCACTGGAATCCCTCCAACGCCGACGAGATAATCATGATAATTCAAGGATGTTGCGTGCCAACGCACCAGTACTTCACCAGCCGCCGGTTGCGGCTCATTTTGTTCTTTTAATTGCAGGTGGTCAAGACCACCTTTGCTGCCTATGGCTATTGTTTTCATGATAATAATTATTTTCAAACCGTAATGACCACCTTCCCTTTTACTTCGCGATTGAGCAGTGCCTCAAGGGCCTTGGCTGCCAGTGGCAATGGATAAGTAGCATGTATCCGAGGCTTTAAACTCCCTTCAAAAAACCACTGAATCAACTGCATAGTTGCTTGTATGTTTTTTCCAGGGCTTTTTTGCGCAAAAGCACCCCAAAAGACGCCTATAATCTGACACCCCTTGAGCAAGGGCAAATTAAGCGGAATTTTAGGAATATCTCCTGCTGCAAAACCAACGACCAAATAACGGCCCTCCCAAGCTATGGCCCTCAAAGCTGCTTCGGTGTAATCGCCACCAACGGGATCATAAATAACATCAACACCTTTGCCTCCTGTCAGTTCTTTCGCACGAGTTTTTAAATCTTCCTTGGTATAGTTAATTACTTCATCGGCACCATACTCTCGGCAAATCGCTAGTTTTTCATCAGTAGAGGCTGCTGCAATTACTTTAGCGCCCATTTTCTTACCCAACTCTACTGCTGTCAGGCCTACTCCTCCGGCGGCGCCCAATACCAGTAGGGTTTCTCCTTCTTTGAGTTTCGCCCGGTCATTTAGCGCGTGATACGATGTTCCATAAGCCAGTAAAAAAGCTGCCGCCTGGGTCATATCCATGCCTGGTGGTTTAGGAAAACAGGCCTTGGCGGGCAAAACTGCTTCTTCGGCAAAGCCTCCGTAAGGTGCAAAACCAACGACCTCATCGCCTACCTTAAAACCTTTTACCTCTGCTCCTAAAGCCTTTATCGTACCAGCAATATCGCTACCAGGCGAAAAAGGTAATGCTGGTTTTACCTGGTACAATCCTTGTATAATCAGGGTATCCGGAAAGTTCACCGAACAAGCATGAACCTCTACCAGTATTTCATCGGGCCTTATGCTGGGTGTAGGTAAATCACCATAGCGCAAATTAGAGGGTGGACCGTAGGAATCACAGATGATTGCCTTCATTTTTTTATTTTTTCTAATTAAAAGTACAACTTACAGCCTGCGGATTCGCACTTTAGAGCTTATTGGGGAATTTTGCGAACTGATTCTCCTTTTCGAATTTCACAATAAACAAAAATCTCATGAAATCCATCTTCCCCATCTTTGTTTTGCCTCTCTTCTTTGCATTTTTTTCTTGCCAAAACAATCAGATTATTGCTCAACCAACTCCTCTTACCACTGGCCCTGAAACAGGTTCGATCGTCGTAGCTGGAGGTGGTCGTCTTGGTGACGACATTCTGCTTAAATTCATTGAATTAGCCGGTGGCATGGAGACCCCTTTAATTGTTATCCCCACCGCTGCGGGAAATCACAATTACAACCAAGATGTGGGAGTAGCTTCGGATTTTCGCCGCTTGGGAGCCCAAAATGTACAGGTCATACACACAAATGATCCAGACATTGCGAACAGTCCCACTTTTACTCAGCCATTAGAAAATGCCGGAGGCGTATGGTTTGGAGGAGGCCGACAATGGCGCTTGGTCGATGCCTACGGAGGTACGCGCTCGGAAGAACTTTTCCGGGCCGTACTGGATCGTGGCGGAGCCATTGGTGGCTCTTCCGCCGGTGCTACCATACAGGGTTCTTATCTGGCGCGGGGCGACACCAAAAACAATCAGATCATGATGGGTGATCACGAAGAGGGCTTTGGTTTCATCAAAAATATCGCTATCGACCAGCACGTACTGGCTCGTAATCGCCAATTTGATTTGTTTACCATTTTGGATAAACGCCCGGAATTGCTCGGCATTGGGCTCGATGAAGGAACCGCCATTATTGTACAGGGCGACACCTTTGAAGTTATGGGAGCAAGTTACGTTTTGATTTACGACCAAAGTTTTTGGTCAAGCGAAGGCAGTGATTCAAAACAATTGCCGCCAGCAGAACGTAGCTTTTACTTCCTTCGTGAGGGGGATCGCTACGATATGAAACAGCGGAAAACCATAGAGTAAATCCAAGTCAAATTTTCGGCAAAAAAACAGAAAGAAATTTTAAGTAGCCTACAGAAATGCCCACTAGGCAAAGGTAAAGGGACAGTAAACTCCCAATTACTATCCCTCTACCATAGGCGCAAACGCGCTCTATTTTTTCACCGAAAGGCTAAGCTATGACATGCCTAAACCGTAGTAATACACCTCTGGTGAGCCTTCGTAGATACCTTCTACCAACACCCCACCATTCTTGTTTTCCAGCGATTTGACTAGCTCATCCACGTTACGGATTATTTGCCCATCCACTTTGGTAATAATAAACCCTTCCCGCATGCTCGTCTGGCGGCTAATTTTGCCAGCATAGAGTTTACTCACTTTCACTCCGCCAGGAATGTTTAGTGCTGAGGCTTGATCCTTACTGATATTCTCAACACTAGCGCCCAACTCATTGAACAGCTCGTTACGTTCAGCTGCTACGATCTTTGTTTCGCCTTCTTGCCCTTTCAACTTCACCGTCAGATTCAGGTCTTTTTCACCGCGTTTCAGACTCAATTCCACATCATCCCCTGGACGATTTCGAGCAATCAGTTCTTGCAACTCAGCGGGGGTTTGTACTTTCAGGGTATTCACGGCCACAATTACATCACCAGCTTTTACCCCAGCTGCGGCAGCGGCACTTTCCTCCCCTACTTCTTCTACATAAACGCCGGTATTGACCGATAACTCCTTCTCTTTAGCCAAATTACCTTCGACGCCACGGATACGTATCCCCAGAAAGCCACGTTGTACGACACCATACTTCAACAGGTCCTCAACCACCTTGCTCACTATATTGGCTGGCACCGCAAACCCATAACCAGCATAAGCACCTGTTGGACTGGCAATTGCCGTATTGATCCCGATCAGCCCTCCTTGCAAATTTACCAATGCGCCCCCACTGTTGCCCGGATTAATAGCCGCATCCGTTTGAATAAAAGCTTCCACCGCGTATTGGTCTTGCAGAATATTGATACTCCGTGATTTAGCACTTACAATGCCAGCAGTTACTGTAGAGTTCAAATTAAAGGGATTACCTACCGCCAGCACCCACTCTCCAATTTTCACATCGTCAGAGTTTACCAGAGGAAGAGTGGCTAAATCTTTGGCTTGAATTTGCAATAAAGCCAAATCCGTGGCAGGATCTGTGCCGATAACCGTTGCTTTAAAGGTCCGATTATCATGCAAGGCTACTTCTATATCAGTGGCGTCAGCAACTACATGGTTATTGGTAATAATATAGCCACCACTATTGATGATGACACCAGAACCAGTACCTACTCGAGAAGGGCCATTTTGTCCTTGCCGCGGTGTCTGTGGGCCAAAAAAGAAACCTCCTCCTTGATCTCCGAAAAAGTCTTTAAAAGGATCGGGTAGTTGACGGTATTGCTGCTGCGATGGAGTCATTTTTGCCGTTTGGGTAGATTTGATGTGAACAACGGCCTCCATAACGTCTTGCGAAACTTTTGTAAAGTCCAGTGGCACAATTTCATTGTCTCCGTTAATCGTCAAAACAGCGCCCTGCACTGGCATACCATCAACGTGTTCAATCTTGACAGTTTTGCCTGCTCCATAAACACCAGGAGCCAGAAAAAAGACGGCTAAAGATACCACCAGGGCCGTCAGTCCTGAGATGATATAGTTTTTCATTACTATTCAGATTTAAGTTAATCAATGGAAATAAAATTAAACCTGTAAATGTGTTACATAGATAGATTTTAATTTCAAAAATCACAATTGAACATCAACAAGCCTTATGCCACCTGGGGGGTACTGACAAATTTTCAGTCACTTTATTGGCAACAAGTATTTCAGATAATGTTACTTTGTCAATGTGTCATTTTTTTGTTTCCCAAATGTCAATGTGTAGATATCCCGACAACTAAGTGGTTTAGTTAACAGAGACTGTTCATCGAACTGTAGTAACTGCGAGATATGCTGTAAATTGGCTTTCCTAGCCTCATCAAATAACCTTAGGAATGTTCCACTCCCAACTTTTTGTCGACAAGGTGGCCCTTGTTACTGGCGGACGATCCGGTATCGGCTTTGCCATTGCCAAACAAATGCTCCAACTCGGTGCCACCGTAGTGATCTGTTCACGTAAGGAAGACCTCCTCAATAAAGCGACAAAAGAGCTTCAGCAATACGGCAATTGTTCCTCTCTGCCCTGTGATATTCGCAACAGTGAAGAACTTCAAGTACTCGCCGAATTCATCAAGACCGAACACGGGCGACTCGACATCTTGGTAAATAATGCTGGTGGGCAATTTCCTTCCTTATCGGAATATATCAATGATAAAGGTTGGAAAGCCGTTATTGACAACAACCTCAATGGTACTTTTTTTGCTATCCGTGAGATGGCCAACGCCTTTTTCCTCCCTCAATCACAAGGCATCATCGTCAATATTATTGCCAGTATAAATCGTGGATTCCCCGCCATGGCACACACTGCTGCGGCACGCGCCGGTGTTGAAAATCTTACCAAGTCACTCGCTCAAGAATGGGCGGCATCGGGCATTCGCATCAACTGTGTTGCCCCCGGTATAATCGAGTCATCTGGCCTTGAAACCTACCCTCAACCAGTGCAGGAAATGTTTGCAGAAGCTCAAAAAGCAATCCCCCTCCAGCGTTTCGGCCAAGTAGAGGACGTCGCCAATGCCGTTTGCTTTCTGGCAAGTCCGCTGTCTGCTTACATCTCTGGCATAGCGCTCCACGTTGATGGTGCCCAACACCTCAACTTTGATAATATGGGGCTGGCTAATTTACTGAAGTCCTATTTGTAAAAAGCTTCGTAAATTGTGAACCACCCCTAAAAACCATTGTAAAGTACCCGATCCGCAGTAGTATTGCTGCGACGGTAAACCCGAGCCACCTACAATGGATAAAAGCAAATTATCGCAAAACCTTGATCCTATCATCTCCCTTTTCTACCGCTGGGAGAAAGAGCAAGGTGATACCGTCTTCCTTCGCCAACCCTACGGCAAGGAATGGAAAGAACTAACCTACGCCGAAGCAGGACAACAAGCACGTTGTCTATGCACAGCCTTACACGAACTTGGTTTAAAACCAGGAGATCATGTAGGCATACTCTCCAAGAATTGCTACCATTGGATCATCACCGACCTGGCCCTGATGATGGGTAATTTTGTGTCTGTCCCTTTCTATGCTAGCCTCCCCGCAGAACAACTCAAAGAAGTCATCGAACTCAGTGATATCAAAGCACTCTTTGTAGGTAAGCTCGACGAATGGGGCGAAAAAGCACAGGTAGTACCAGATACATTAAAAGTCATCAGGTTTCCTCATTACGCTGGCAATGCACTGATCGAAATAGGCCATGAATGGGATGTCTTGATCAATAAATATGCCCCCCTTGTTGGCACTCCCCTTCCGGCGCTAGATGACTTATGGACGATCCTCTTCACCTCCGGCACGACCGGTACCCCCAAAGGTGTGATGCATACTTATCGCAACCCTGCTCTTGTGTTACGTATCGAGGAGCTAACAAATTTCACGGGTGCGCTACAGCTAAAACGCAAAAAATGGTTTTCCTTTCTCCCACTCAATCATGTGGCGGAACGAATTGCTGTAGAAGCCAACTGCCTGGCCAATGGTGGTAGTATTTCCTTTGCGGAATCTATCGATACCTTTGCCAACAACCTGCAAAGTGTACAACCTTCATTCATCTTTGCCGTACCGCGCATTTGGACTAAGTTTTACCAGGCTGTCACTGCAAAAATTCCGGCGCCTGTTTTAAGCGTACTTTTCCGGATTCCACTGCTGGGTAAAGTCCTGAAAAACTATTTGCGCAAAGCAATGGGACTTAGCCATATCGAGATAGCAGGCACCGGCGCAGCCATCACTCCTGCCTACCTCAAGCGCTGGTACCAAGAACTAGGTATTCATCTGGTAGAAGCCTACGGCATGACAGAGGTCTGCGGCTCTATTTGCAATGGCCCTCAAGCAGATGCCCCCTCAGACGCAGTGGGGGTGGCTGTTCCTTTCTGCGAAGTCAAAATTATGGAGGCCAGCGAAGAAATACTCATGCGAGCGCCCTACCAGATGACGGGTTACTATCGCTCTCCCCAAAAAACGGCCGAAGTCATCCAAAACGGTTGGATACACAGCGGCGACAGAGGCACCATCGACGAAAAAGGCTATGTTCGTGTCATTGGCCGGGTAAAAGACGCTTTCAAAACCTCTAAAGGTCAGTTTATTATCCCCAACCCGTTGGAAGAACACCTAGCGCAAAATGAATACCTTGAACAAGTATGTGTGGTAGGTTTAGGTTGCTCCCAACCCATCGCTCTCGTAAATTTATCACCCAGCGGCTGGAACAGTTCAAAGAAAATAGTCCAAGACTCTTTACAGGAAACCCTAAATAGCATTAACCAACAACTGGCAAACTATCATCGTGTTTCCACTATTGTCATCGATAAAGTTATCTGGTCAGAAGCCAATCGTTTGCTCACACCTACCATGAAAGTCCGACGAGCAGCTTTGGATCAATCCTATGGAGAGGAATATGAACGATGGCATTCAGCGAAGGAGGCGGTGGTTTGGAAATAAGGGGTTGTTGGTTCGATGGTTGATGGAAAAAATAACTTTTACGCCTTTACACTTACCCAACTTTTACACCTTAAATTGGGTTTCAATATCTGTATCTTAGCATTTGGGAAAGACGACAGAAAATACTTAAAGCATGATAGAGCAACAATACGACATCAAGGAAGTAGACCGAATTTTTGATTTACAGCGGCGGCCAGAAAACCTCCAGCGGATGAAGAACACCACCGCAGCACAACGGCTGGAGCGCATTACAAAAATCGAAAAATATATCCTCAACGAAGAAAATCAAGCTCGCTTGGCGAAAGCCATGTGGTATGATTTGCGTAAATCACGCGAGGAGATGCTAGCTACTGAGATTCTTCCAATTCTTACGATCCTTGTTCATATCAAACGGCAATTGAAATCATGGATGCGGCCCCAACGGGTAGGTGCTCCGATGGCTATGTTGGGTATATCTTCTTATATCCGTTACGAACCTAAAGGACAGGTACTTCTGATTGCCCCTTGGAATTACCCTTTCCAACTAGCGATCAATCCGCTGCTACATGCTATTGCGGCTGGTAATGTTTGTATCGTCAAGCCGTCTGAAATATCAGCTGCGACCTCCAGTTTTATCAAAAATATGGTGGAAGACCTTTTCAACGAAAACGAGGTTGCCGTGATTGAAGGTGATGTGCCTGTTTCTCAGGCTTTGCTCGACAAACCTTTTCATCATATCTTTTTTACCGGTAGCCCAGCGGTAGGCAAGATTGTGATGAAAGCAGCCTCTAAGCACCTTACTTCCGTTACGCTGGAATTGGGCGGAAAATCACCATGTATCATCGACGAGACCGCCAATGTAGGTGTCGCCGCTGAACGAATAGCCTGGGGCAAATTGCTCAACAATGGCCAAACGTGTATTGCTCCTGATTATGTACTGGTACACGAAAGCAAGAAAGAGGCCTTCCTCAATGCGTACCAAGCTTGGGTAGAAAAGTCGTACAATTCCGACCAAAAAGGCATCAAAGCATCGCCTTACTATACCCGGATTATCAATGAGAAGAATTTCCATCGGGTAAAAAGCCTTATCGATGATGCCGTAGATAAGGGTGCTCAACTCATTGGCAGCGGAGAAACCGATGCTGATGATAAGTTTATCGCTCCTTGTTTACTTGATCAAGTGACTACTGAGATGACTGTAATGCAGGAGGAAATCTTTGGCCCAGTACTTCCCGTCGTTACTTACCGCGACCTATCTGAGGTACCTGCTTTCATTCAACAACTCCTTAAGCCACTGGCGCTTTACATCATGAGTAAGAGTCGCAAAAACCAGGAATACCTCTTGAACAATACCACCGCTGGAGGCACGGCTATCAATGAGTTGATGATTACAACCTTGAATCCAGAATTGCCTTTTGGTGGTGTCAACAACAGTGGCATCGGCAAATCCAATGGCAAACATAGCTTTGTTGAATTCTCTAATGAACGCGGTGTTTTAAAA
The DNA here is from genome assembly GCF_050633125.1 of Lewinella sp. NCBI lineage: Bacteria > Pseudomonadati > Bacteroidota > Saprospiria > Saprospirales > Lewinellaceae > Lewinella > Lewinella sp. The sequence goes on along the minus strand of NZ_JBOEFX010000014.1, from coordinate 44,336 downwards.
CGACGGTTCCTCGATTTCAAAATGCTATTTCCTCCCTATAAAACCACGATTTTCGAATGGATGACCAAAGCAGCACGTCTTTAAAAACAGTTCTTATTACAGGTGGTAGTAGTGGTATTGGTTATGCCCTCACTCGCTGGTTTGCCCGGGATGGTTACCGGATTTTATGGGTATCCAAACCAGCGGACGAACTAGAAATGGCCAGCATTGAACTCAAAAACGAGTTTCCTTATGTAGCATTACATTACCTGGCCCTTGATCTGGCGGTGCCAAATGCAGCCCAAGCAGTTCTCGAATGGACGCAAGAATTAGACATTCCCGTCAATGTTCTGGTCAACAATGCAGGATTCGGCACCTACGGGCATTTCGAAAAAATGCCTTTAGCAACGGAACTTGCAATGATCCAGCTCAACGCTGCTACCGTCTACGAACTGACCCATTTGTTTCTTCGCGAAATGGAAACACTCGGCCACGGTAAAATCGTCAACATTAGCTCAGCAGCATCTTACGTGCCTATGCCCTACTCCAGCATCTATGCCGGCACCAAAGCTTTCGTAAGGCAAATGACCGAGTCGCTGGCCTGGGAGTTACATGACCGAAACTCACCCGTGAAAGTATACGCCGTCTGCCCCGGCCCGCTGGCCGACACCAAGTTCCAACAACAAGCCGGAATGATGGGCGTACGTACCTTCAAAAGCATCATGGCCAGCACAACGGTAGAAGAAGTTGCACGCGATGCCTATCGGGGCATCCAGAAAAACAAAACCATTATTCGCACAGGCTTGGCCTTCCGCATCAATTACTGGGTCGCCAAGTTCAGTCCGGAGTTTCTGGCACGCTGGATTGTATTGAGGGAGATGGCTAAAAAAACGTGAGATTGGCCCTCTTGTGTTCCTGAAAACAAATACAACCTAAAGAAAACAGCGCCTGTCTTTACAATTAAAATAACACCTGCTCATTTTCCTAACATAAAAAATGACCTAAAACGATGCGTAATCCTATTACTTATTTTTTGTTTCTAATCACAAGTCTTTTTGTATTTCAAAGTCAGCAAGTGGCAGAAAATGACAGGGTTTATTACGATCATCAACTAGATTATTTCCCTAAAGTAAAGTCATTCCACACAGATACTAACACAACTATTCGCTTTGCCTTTAGCGGAGAATTCAAAGAGGCAATTGAGTCATTATGCAATCATATCCACCCTGATCATTACATCCTTGAAAGGTTTTCTGGGTTTACAATGCAAACCAGTGGAATGTCCCCTCCTGAATTAAAGGAGCATCCGATGTGGATGAGTGTAACTATTGATAAGCATGGGACGCTAGAGGCTTTAAACATTTCCCCAGGAAATCAAGCAGCTGACGTCGCCTTAGAAAAAGAGCTATTTAATCTTTTTTCGCTGAGTGAGATTAACCCCGCATTAGTCAATGGCATGCCTGTTAAGTGTAACTTGTTTTACACGATTGACACTACCGAATAGCCTAAGGCTTTGAACCAACCTAATGAAAACAGATAGAATATTCTTCAAAAACAACCCTTATCCAAACGGCCACAGGATACAAGAATTCTGCTGGAGTGGACGATTGATAAAAGAGCGCGGACTCGTATTTGATTTTCATTTAGTAACGGAGAATTACTACGAAGAAGATGACTCCGATGAGGAAGAGGAAGAAGCCAACTCCGACTGGGAATCAAAAATGGCTTGGGGCAACTTTCACCAATGTACCATGTCTTCTACCTTTTGGAATGGAAATGGTGCGGTGGTAGGCACAATAGGCAAACCGCTCGACTTTAGTAAATTATTAGGCAAGACCATCATTATTGACCCTCTGCCCGATGTTAATAAATATAATCCACAAGCATTTGCGTTGGACATTTACCTGCTTGGCCATGACAAATGTGCCAACCACAATATTACATTTACGAAACAACATAATACATCCACCTTCGATATAGAATGGCGTGGAAATATAGCCTTATTTTATTCCGGCGATAACGAGTTCAAATATTCCTTTGAAACAAAAATCAGGAAGGTGAATTTTGCAGGAATCCACTTGGACAAAAGGCTCAACCTGGCAGCAAACACCACCTTATTAAGGGCCTGCTCCCTAGGTATCAAGACCTTTGAGTTACTGGACGGTAAATTTGATATTAAGCTATAGTGTTCTCACCAGCCCAACATCAACACCAGCGCAGTTGATAGCAGCGTCAAGAAAATGCCAATCCGGAATATTTGAAAACTTCGTCGAATCAGGAGCATTTTTTGGCCAAGGCGGCGGCCAATAAAAAACAGATCCTGGGCTAAAAACTGACGCACACTGTTTTTCTTTTCTGTTGTCCGAAGAAGATTATCGTAATACGCAGTAAGATCAGTATGATAAGCGGTACCAAAGAAAAAGGGACTAGCTTCCATGCCCTCGGGCAATTCTTCGTTGAAGGTATCAAAGTTAAAAGGAGCCAGTACCAGCGTCGAAATGTAGATGGTTGCAAAGCAGGTGACGGCCAAAAAGAAGAGCGGCACAAATAGCGTATACGCAAATACTACGTCCAAGTTTGACATGGCCAAGGGGACGACAAAAGCGATCATCACAGCGTTCAAACTCAGCAGTACATTGGCTTTGTTATCAGCAATAGCGGTCAACTCTATGTTGTTCCGCAGCGTAGTTCGGATCACATTAACGGTTTCTTTTGAAAAAGAAAAAGTCGCAGCTTGTTTCGGTGAGACCTCTGGAGCCTTCATCATAGTAGGTTGTTAGGCGCGCAAGATACAACAGTCCCCCTTAATCTCCTACCTCACTTCAATACGATGGAGGGCAGAAAGGTTTCACCATTGTCTGTATTGATCTATTCTCCGTTTAAACACTCCTGATTTTTAAGTAAATATGTATTTTGGGATTGTTAGTTGGATAACTAATAAAGAAACTATTCTCCGTCTCCAATTAAACCCAAACTCAAGCTCCTTGTCTGACTTCTGAAAATTTAGACAATGGACAGACGAAAAATGCTCTAAGATGAAACGTAGATCCTTCCTGCAATTCGGGCAACAAACCCAGACGAGGAATGTTGCCACAGCAAACACCACCCTTACAACCACCGACCTGGAGCCATACACTGGCCAATGGAGCACCGTAGAGGCAGCTTTTCTGCTGCGACGAACCACTTTCGGGCCTAAGCCTACACATATTAAGCAGGCCGTTGCGGATGGACTTAGTGCTACCATCGGACAACTGTTTGCTAACCAGCCATTGCCCGACCCGCCGGTCTATTATGACTACGAAGACGATCCGAATGCCGGGCTAGGTGAAACATGGGTAAATACACCTATACCCACTCCGAGCCCCCAGGGTATTTTTGGAGGCCGATATCGATCACTGATTGGTTCTCAGCTGGGCCTTCTCATCAACGGTGGCGTTTCTATCCGTGAGAAAATGGTGCTCTTTTGGCATAACCACTTTGCTCTTGATGATAACAATGCCCAATTTGGTTACCAATACCTTGATGTTCTTCGCAGAAATGCCCTTGGGAATTTCCGAACAATGGTAGAAGAAATTACCGTCGCTCCTGCGATGCTCAGGTATTTAAACGGCCACCAAAATAGCAGGCAAGCCCCTAATGAGAATTACGCCAGGGAGCTGCTGGAGCTTTTTACCATTGGTCGTGGTGAAGTAGCAGCCCCCGGTGATTACACCAATTACACCGAAGACGATGTTGTGCAAATGGCCCGAGCCCTTACTGGCTGGCGTTTCACCACCCCAGACAATGGTCTTCCTTTAGGTGTTTTCGTTGCCAATCGTCATGATACTGGAGAGAAACAACTTTCTCACCGTTTTGATAACGCTATTATTTCTGATGCTGGTGACCAGGAATACAAAGTGGTTATCGATCATATTTTGCAAAAAACAGAAGTTGCTCGTTTCCTGAGCAGGCAGCTTCATATTTGGTTTGTTGGCACAGATATCGACGGTGTAGTCGAAGTCAACATTATCGAGCCCATGGCACAGCTGATCATTGATAACAATTACGACATTCAGCCAGCGGTAGAAGCACTACTTGGCAGTAATTATTTCTTTGAAGAAACCCATCGAGGCTGTATGACCAGTCACCCTCTCGATTTTATGTTCAAAATCGTGAACACGCTGGATATGGGCGCAGAAGCCGCACCTCTTCAACATTACTTTTTCTGGAATCAATTGAGACGGCTTGCAGAAAGCCTAGAGATGAAGTATATGGCGCTGCCATCCGTTGCTGGTTGGAAAGCTTTTTATCAGTCGCCACAATTCTATAATATTTGGATCAATTCAGTGAGCCTTCCCATTCGCCAGACCGTAGGGAATACATTACTTAATGGAATAAATTCCGGCGGTGTTCAGTGGCGAGTAAACCTACTGGATTTTATTGCAGAGATGGACAACAACCTCGATCCCAATAGCATGTTGGAGCAAATTGCTTTATATCTATTTGCCTATCCTATCTCCGATAATCAGCGAGACTTCCTCAAAGAAGTCTTAATTCCTGGCCTACCTGATTTTGAGTGGACTGTTGAATACGCTGATTTCCTACAAAACCCTGATGATCCTGATCTACGAGATGCCATTTTCACCAAATTAGAATCGCTCTTTGGCACCTTGTTTAAGATGCCGGAATTTCACCTTATTTAATACCCTCCAATTACAGACGTTATGAAAAGAAGATCTTTCCTCCAAAAAAGCTCCTTGCTTTCTGCTCCTTTGCTGTTGGGTGGTGTACCTGTTTCTGCCATTTCCGACAAGTCTTTCCTCAATCTCCTCAATGGTGATGATGACCGGGTACTTGTGCTCATTCAATTGAATGGTGGCAACGATGGCCTAAATACAGTGATTCCTCGTGATCAACAGGATGGCTTTGCTGCTGTGCGAAGCAACATCATGATCCCAGCAGATAGCTTACTCAACATTACCGATACCGTTGCCCTCAATCCCGCCCTAACGGGCTTGGAAGAGGTCTTCAATGAAGGTAAGGCCAATATCATCCAAAGCGTTGGATATCCTAACCAGAATCGGTCGCACTTTCGTTCCCTGGACATCTGGCACACGGCATCAGATGCGGATGATTTCCTGGATACGGGTTGGCTAGGGCGCTACCTTGACACCCAGTTCCCTGGGTTCCCCGAAGGCTACCCCAACGAAAACTGTCCCGATCCACTAGCTATGACGGTTGGTTCTGTTGTTACAGAAACCTGCCAGGGCGTTAGTGGCAACTTTAGCCTTGCTGTTGTCGACCCTGAAAACCTCAGTGCCTTGGCAACTCCCACCAATAACGACCTCGCAGAAGGATGTTATGGCAACCGCCTTGCCTTCCTGATCAATACCATTGAGCAAACCAATGCTTACAACGAAGTTATTGAGGCGGCTAATTCGAGTGGCGTCAACTTATCCTCAAAGTACGCAGATGACAATGCGCTAGCCATTAAACTACGTACCGTAGCTCGCCTCATTTCCGGTGGTTTGGGCACCAAAATATATGTCGTCAGCCTCGGTGGTTTTGATACTCACGCGGACCAAACAGTCGATGGCGACCCTACTGCTGGTTCGCATGCGGCCTTATTAAAAACGCTTGGTGATGCTATCTGTGCTTTTCAGGATGACCTGAAACTGCAAGGCTTGGAAGAACGCGTAATCGGTATGACTTACTCCGAGTTTGGTCGCCGGATTCGCTCCAACGCCAGTTTTGGTACAGACCACGGCACAGCTGCTCCTTTGGTTGTCTTTGGCTCTTGTGTCAATGCCGGTGTTATTGGTGACAACCCTGAAATTTCGCCCGACGTTGACAACCAGGAAGGCGTGCCCATGCAATACGATTTCCGCTCCGTATACGGTTCGGTATTGATGGACTGGTTTTCTGTGCCGGAAGATGATGTTCGCAACTTGCTCTTTGAAGACTTTCAACATCTTCCCATCTTGCGCGACTGTTCCGTCACCGACACCAGCAACGCCCTGGGAGAATCACTGAAGCTCAATATTTACCCCAATCCCTTCCGTGACCACACTTCCTTGGAGTTGACTACGGGCAACGAATGGGTTAAAATAAGTATCTACGATGTCATTGGTCACGAGCTACGAGTTGTCAGCAACCGTGTCTTCCCCGCAGGTAACCATCGTATTAGTATCGAGACACACCAGTTACCAGTAGGTTCCTACTATTGTCGTGTTCAAACCAAACAAGGACAAAAGACGGTGAGGATGGTGAAGGGTTAGGAAGTCAGCAGAGGGAAAGCGGAAGTGGGAAATAATCGGAGTGCGCGTATCCATTAAGGCTATCTAATACTTCCGAATTCCCACTTCCGATCTCCGACTTTGAAAAGGGTTGATGGTTGGGTGCAACTTACGTCTGTCTTTTTTTAACAATTATTTCATTCAATTAATATTGCGCAGAAAATAAAGTGCGATTTTTCTCAAGTTTTCCAAATAGTTAAAACGCTTTAAGTGAAGCGCTTATTCAACTATTATGAAAAACAAAGTCGCTTTTTATTTTCGTGCTGTTCCTTAGGCACAGAAAGTATGCTCTTTCTGAAGGGGATTTCTATGCCCTAAAACCAATATATTATGAATTACGGAAAAGAATTTCAAAGCTTCGCAGTTGGTCACCTCGGGATGAACAGCATGCACTTAGAGGCATATTTTAATGCAACCAACCCACAACTGAAAGCGACTATCTCCCCCACCGTGATTGAGGAACGTTCCTTAAACATGGTACAGATGGACGTCTTCAGTCGATTAATGATGGATCGGATTATTTTCCTGGGCGTGCCTGTAAGCGACTATGTAGCCAATGTCATTCAGGCCCAGCTGTTGTTCCTGCACAGCACGGATGCCCGGCGTGATATACAGATGTACATCAATAGTCCTGGGGGCTCCGTAACCGCTGGGTTGGGCATTTATGACACCATGCAATATGTGGGGCCAGACATCGCTACCATCTGCACCAGTGTTTCGGCCAGCATGTCTGCAGTCCTTCTAGCTGCGGGAGCCAAAGGAAAAAGATCTGGACTCCCCCATAGCCGAGTGATGATCCACCAACCCAGCGGTGGAATGCAAGGCCAAGTGTCTGATATGGAGATTAGCTACCATCTAATCAAGGGGATGCAAAAAGAACTCTATCGCATACTCAGTGAGCATACGGGGCAGAGCTATGAGCAAATAGCATCAGATAGCGACCGCGACCGCTGGATGTCAGCGGCGGATGCAGTTACCTACGGAATATTAGATGAAGTTCTTTAAGAGAGGACGCTAATCCTCGTCTTCGTCGTAATCTTCGTCATCATCTTCATTCAAACCGAAAAGATCAATCTCTTCGTCATCATCTTCGTCTAATAAATAGACTTGTTTCGGTTTGTATTTCTGTTTACCAACTGGTTGGAGCTTGGTGCGCCGGCGTTGATCATTAGAATTGGCCCCAGAAGCATTATTTTCTGGTCGACCTTGACGTTGCTTATCTAACTGTTTCATTATTAGCAATGATTACAAAAGCGTTTTATCAAGACAAGTGTACAAGAAAAATTGATACGGCGAAAGGGGTAAGGCAAAAAAAAGTAGAAAAAAACTAAAAATCAAGCTACTTCATGCCCCCTGGCTGCTTCTAACAAAGCAAACCAATCTTGATCTGTCAATTCGAGATCAAGCGCCTGCACGGCAGCCGTCATTCGAGATTGTCTGGCGGTACCCAGCACCGGTAAAATTCCCGCAGGGTGATGCAGCAACCAAGCCAGCAGTAATACATCTGCCCCCGGGTTGCCATACTTATGGCCAATGTCATCCAGTTTATCGGCAACCCGGGAGGCGGTTTCATCGTCGCGGTTGAAGAAGCCTCCCAGCGGCGACCAAGCCATTGGATGCATTCCGAGCTGGAGGCACTGATCGAAAGTACCATCAAAAAACGGGTTGGTATGCAGTAGGCTTGCCTCTACCTGATTGGTAACCAAGGGCGTAACCTGCCTTAAATATTCAACTTGTGAAGTTGTAAAATTGGAAACGCCAAAATGCTGCACCTTCTCCGTCGCTTTTAGGTGAGCTATAGCTGCTGCGACTTCCTCCGCCTGCATCAGCGGACTGGGGCGATGAATCAATAGCAAGTCTAAATAATCCGTACGCAGGTTGCGTAAGCTTCGTTCTGCCGAAGCAATGATGTAGTCTTTACCCAAGTCATAGGATTTGACTTGATTCTCAGGGCGCTGTTCACAAACCAGCCGGATCCCGCATTTAGAGATCAGTTGCATCTCCTGCCGTCTTTTAGGGCGTAGTGCAAGCGCATTACCAAAAGCTTCCTCTGTGGTATAGTGCCCATAAATATCCGCATGATCGAAAGTGGTGATTCCTAAACCCAGGCAGTGATCAATCAGCGCTGACATTTCCTTTACGTCAAGATCATGCCCCCAAACACCCCAGGTCATTACGCCTGCTACTAAACGGGAAAAAACAGGGCCAGGAGAAGCTAATCGAATCGGAGCTATCATTTTCTTATTTTTTTAGTCTAAGGTAGACTTTCTGCAAAATCAGTAGAGGGACGCGGTTTCCTCCGCGTATCTAAAGTAGATGATATAGGGATAGTGTTGTAAAAGGCATTTATTTCCAATATAACCTCTTTTTACAGAGGTTAACAATGTAGGAGTTATTCTCCTCCTTGGTTTCCAAAAAAGCCTCTACTTTCTACTTAAAATCACGCTATGATCTTCGGCAGATGCTGAGGATACAGCTAAGATATAAAAACACGGTAAATCTATTTACGTCTGTGAGGCCGTCATCCATTTCTTTTCCCTTGGAGGCTCGTAGTCCTTCATTTTCTGCAACAGCTTGTCAATGGATTCATCCACCAATACCATCGCGTAGTTACTTTCTCTGAGCAAGCCATTGCTAACCATACTTTGTAGTAACTTGATGAGGTCATCGTAGTAACCATCGACATTCAAAATACCTATTGGTTTTTGGTGCAACCCCAACTGTCCCCAGGTGAGCATTTCGAAGAGTTCTTCCAAGGTTCCGAACCCTCCTGGCAGCGCAATCACTCCCGAACACAGTTCGTTCATCCGCTGCTTGCGCTCATGCATGCTTTTTACCACAATTAGCTCGGTCAGTCCGCTATGTGCAATCTCTTTCCTACCCAAAAAACCGGGGATTACACCTATGACCTTACCACCTTCTGCCAGCGCACCATCTGCAACAGCCCCCATTAACCCAACCTGCGCACCTCCATAGACTAAAGTGATTCCGCTTTGGGCCAGTGTTTCCCCCAAAGAGGTAGCTTGTGCGGCATAAATAGGTTTGCGACCACTGGAGGAGCCGCAAAAAACGGTAATAGCTTGCATGATAGAAATAGTGTAGATAAGATGCTAAGATAATACGGATATGCGACTTAGCGACGCTGGGGGGTCTCTCCTTCTTCTGTGACAAGTATTAGGTATGGAATTAATTGTGCCCTTGGCTTTTGACACTGCCAAACCAGTTTTTGGGACATACAGAAACCGCAGAAGTATCAAGTGCGCAAGGCGTAGGCTGTAGCACGACGGACGGAGGAGTAGGACAAGGGGCAGCAGTGGTACCGAAGGTAAGAACGGATGGCCCGGTGCCGTATGGGTGTTTGCTTTGCAACACCCATACCGGCATGGCCCATAATCTGTTGTTCTTCAAAAATGCACCCCTACATTAAAGGGTACAAACTCCTAAAAATACAACACTGCTTTTCCGCGAAGGCTAAATGGCGTTCCCGGGGTAAAGTGAATTTCTTCGGTAGCTTCTACTTCATTAAAAAGGCGGGTTTCCGTAGCAAACTGGGCTTCGTTCCACGCTTCGTCCAATATATTTTCTGCGCTTAGTCCAATAAAATAGTTACGGCCTTCGTAACCCAGGTTCGCGTCTAGCAAAAAATAACCTGAGGCTGTGAGACTATTCGCTTCGTCAGCAGGACGGTCTCCCAGAAAGCGGTATCGTATGGATGCTTTCCAGCCTTCAGCAGGGCTATAGCTAAGACCTCCGGTACTGGTCCAAACAGGAGCCAATGGGATACGATCTGCTTCGTCGGTCGTTTTGCTGCGCGCATGGGTGTAAGTAAGGTTAGCATCGGCGAAGAAAGCTTGGCCAATTTGCCAACGCGCCATCCCTTCCAATCCTCTGCGGATGGTTTCTCCGCTGGGTTCTACAACCCCTTCGTCGCCTACATAAACAAATTCCTGTTCCAGGTCGAGCTGCCAGGCATTGATTTGCCACACCAAGCGACGGCCTGTACGAAACAGTGCTCCCAGGTCGTAGCTGACTCCTGCGGGCAGGCTGCTGCCTACTTCCTGTTCTAAAATCAAGCGAGCATCATTGGAATGAAACCCTCGCGCGGCACGCGCATAAAGCTGCCAACCATTAGTAACCTGATAAAACAGGCTCAACTTTGGGCTGAGAATCCCATCGGATGTAGATAATTGCTCATAGGCAGGCTTAGTCTGATCGAGATACTGAAAGCGAAAGCGATCATATCGCAAGCCCGCTTGTAGGCGCAATTCTGGCAGCAACTGCAAGTTTGCTTCCCCATAAGCTGCAGCGTTTAACTCGGTTACATCGCCAAGTTGTACGTTTTCAAGCGTTGTGGTACGATTACGCGTGTAAGACAATTCATTATCATTGCTACGATCAAAGCGCATTTGCCAGCCCAGTTCCGCATTTAGCGGCAATCCTAAAAATTGGGTTTGCTTGAGTACACGGCTACGGTAGCCAAACAAGTGCCGGTCTTCCTTTTGGCGAATTTGATCGCCATTGATGGGGTCTCTGGCAAAGAAGGTAAAGTTGGAATAAAGCTCAAAATCGTATTTGCTATAGAATATCTGGCTTTCAATTTGTGTGCTTGGGTTTAAAAAGTACTGGTGCTGGATATTGGCATTGATCCGGCTTGTTTGCCCGCCTTCTGTATCATCAATCGCGCCAAATCGGGTAATTAGCCCCTGATCGACGGCTCTTTGAGGGATTTGCCCGCTGGCATCCCAACGGCTGCTAAATGCAGAAAAAGTAGCGGTAAGTTTTTGGCGGCCATCAAAAGGATTATGGTATTTGGCCAGTGTATTGACGCGGTAAAAATTTTGAGGGGACTCAAAGTAACCATCTGTAAAAATACCTTCCGAAGCAATATAAGCGCTTGCTTGGTTATCACCTCCTTGCGGCAAAAGGTTGAGGCCACTAACTAAACGGTAGGTATCAAAACTTCCGGCTTCTGCTTTTGCAAAACTCCTTGCCAGCCGGTTGGTCGTCGTCAACTCTACGGCACCAGCAGTAGCAAAATTTCCGTCGCGTGCTGAATATGGGCCTTTGCGCAAGTCAATAGATTGAATTATTTCCGGAATAACGAAGTGTAAATCCGCATAACCTTGTCCGTGAGCATGACTTACCATATTGACGGGCATTCCATCTACCTGGATCGCTAGGTCAGTGCCATGATCGATATCAAAACCACGTAAGAAAATCTGTTCTGCCTTACCTCCGCCAGCGTGTTGAGCAATAAAAAGTCCTGGCATCATACGCAGTAACTCCTGCCCGCTATTAACTGGCCGTGTTTTAATATCAAGCTGAGAAATCACCGCAAAAGGGTCAATAGCCTTTGCGCTAATGACCACATCAGGGAGGTTGACATTTTCAGGTTCCAAATTGATACGTAAAGGTTGCGTGCTATCATCTGTAACCGTAACATTCTCCAGTCTTACTGTAGCATAAGCGAGATAGCTTACTTGAATAGTGTACTGCCCGGCAGGCAAGCCCACAAAGCTAAAGACCCCCAGTTCGTTGGTATAGGCGACCTTGTCCTTATCCACTAACTCTACTGTTGCACCACCTAATTCTAATTGAGTAGTAGCATCACGAACAATACCACTGATAGACCCCTTATGCAGGTTGTTTCCTAACAATGAAAAGCTAGTAAAAACGAAGAATAGTAGTAAAAAATGAGTGTGGTAGATTGTTTTTTTCATCGGACAATAGTTTTTTCTCCTGTTCCATTGAGGGGCAGAAAAGTTCTTTGGTGTACGTTTTATCTTAGAGCGGCAATGCGCTTACATTATTACCTACGACAAGGTCAGGGGAAGTGGATGTTAAAACAACCTAAAACTTTCAAAAGTTGAAAATGAAGCTTCTCCACTCATTCGTTTCTCCTCAAAATTGGCGGTGAAAGAAAATTCCTTATTTTTGCCTTTCACCTATCCTGGAAGCCGCAAAGGCACACCTATGGCGAAGAAGAAGAAAAAAGGTCAGTTAGCATTGCGGTTGGGGCTGAATGATGAACGAATACCAAAGTTGTTTGGCCTGCTCTGTTTGTTTATTGCCGCTTATTTATTTGTAGCGTTTTTCTCTTACCTTTTCACTTGGCATATCGATCAGGATCTTGTTAAAACAAGAACGGGATGGGATATCCTGAACAGTAATGCAGAGATGGCCAACTGGCTAGGCCGCCTCGGCGCTATTACCTCCAACTTCTTCTTTTACTGGTGCTTCGGCTTGCCCTCTTTCCTGCTTGTTTACCTGTTGTTCAAAATAGGTAACAACCGTATTTTCCGACAACCCTTTACCACCATTATGCCAACCATCAACTACACTATTGTAGCGATGTTGTTGGCTGCCGTTTTCCTGGAATTCATTACAGGTAGTGCAAACTTCCCTTGGGGTGGCGCTGTAGGGGAAGGAATTGCAGATTGGTTGCAAAACTTCGTAGGTACTGTAGGGTTATGGTTACTCATCATTGCTGTGGTCATTGGTATGGTCACTTGGCGTACGAACCCTAATTTCAACGAGCTTACCCTCGACAAGATGCTGGAAGGAATTGTCGATTATTTCAGTGATTTGACCAGCGGGGCTAGTTTACGCCGCAAGAAACGGGACGCAACACTTGCTAATAAAAACAAGCGTGCGCTGGAAGCTGATACTGGCTTTGAAGACGACTTAGGTGATGCCCCTGATGATGAAGAAAGTGAACAACCATCTACACCATCTACGCTGCGCCCTACCGGCAGCCAACTTGCTTTTGAACTGGCAGAAAAACGAAAAGCACAAAAACCAACTACGCTTAGTGCCGGAGAATCAGAACTAGAGATAGAGGAACCTACCCCAGGTGCCAGTGGCAATGGTGTACCCACTAACCCCACCGGCCAGCCATTATCTCTTCAGCAAGAAAACAAAGACCATTCCGAGCCCTACGACCCTACCCTTGACCTTTCCAGCTATGAATACCCAAGTGTACAGCTGTTAGAAGACTATTCTCATCAAAAAGTAGAAGTAGACCGGGCAGAACTAGAGGCTAATAAGGATCAGATCATTGAGACGCTGCTCCACTACAAAATCGAAATCACCAAGATTCGGGCGACTATTGGGCCAACCGTAACCTTGTACGAAATCGTTCCTGCACCAGGGGTACGAATTTCCAAAATAAAAAACCTAGAGGACGATATAGCCCTGTCCTTGTCTGCCCTAGGTATTCGAATTATTGCCCCTATCCCTGGAAAAGGGACCATTGGTATTGAAGTGCCAAACAAAAAGACCCAGGTGGTCTCGATGCGCGAAGTGCTGAAGCACGAGAAGTTCAAGCAAGCCAAAATGGATCTGCCTATCGCGCTGGGTAAGACCATCAACAACGAAGTTTTTGTTGCAGACCTTGCCAAGATGCCTCACTTGCTCGTAGCAGGTGCTACCGGACAGGGTAAGTCTGTTGGTATCAATGCCATCATTATGTCCATCTTGTACAAAAAACACCCCTCACAGGTGAAGCTTGTACTGATTGACCCTAAAAAAGTAGAGCTTTTCCCTTACAGCAGGCTTGAGCATCATTTCCTCGGTTTTCTTCCTGGTCAGGACGAACCCATCACGACGGAGACCAACCGGGTAATCCATACCCTCAATTCACTTTGTATTGAGATGGATCAACGTTATGATCTATTGAAGAAAGCCTCTTCGCGTAATATTAAAGAGTACAACGAAAAATTTGTAGCTCGTCGCCTTAACCCGGAAAAAGGGCACCGTTTCCTACCTTTTATCGTACTCGTAATTGACGAATTTGCCGACTTGATCATGACCGCCGGTAAGGAAGTAGAACTGCCCATTGGGCGATTGGCACAGTTGGCACGGGCAATTGGTATTCACCTTGTTATTGCGACTCAACGCCCATCGGTAAACATCATTACCGGGGTAATCAAAGCCAACTTCCCTGCCCGAATTGCCTATAAAGTAACGGCTAAGGTCGACTCCCGCACCATTCTGGATGGAGGAGGGGCTGATCAGCTCATTGGCCGAGGAGATATGCTCCTAAGCGTAGGGGGTGAAATGGTCAGAATTCAAGGTGCCTTTGTCGATACGCCAGAGGTAGAGCGTGTCATAGACTTTATTGGCAACCAGCAAGGATATCCAGAACCTTATCTTCTTCCCGAATTCCATGGTGATGAAGATATGCAAGGCTCCGCTACCCTCACCTATCGGGATGTTGATGAGATGTTTGAAGAAGCCGCACGCCTAATTGTTACCCAGCAACATGGCTCTACGTCTATGATCCAACGCCGCCTAAAACTGGGCTATAATCGGGCAGGAAGGATCATGGATCAACTGGAAGCTACCGGTATTGTCGGCCCATCAGAAGGCTCTAAAGCCAGAGAAGTCCTCGTTTACGACGAAATAGAACTGGAGCGCTATCTCACTGATTTGCGGAACAAGTAACAAAAATCATCAGAAAGAGATAATTTAGATATTGTGCATCGTACACGAAGTCACCCGACCTTTGTCTTTTCAGATAAAGCAATCAGGTTATGGCAGACTCGCGGCGGGCATCCAGTCTTCATATGAAACAGATCCAGCGGATGGTAGAATACCAGCGCCACTTGATTTTTTTCTTACTTAGCGCTATTGGCGCTTTTATTTTAACTCACCTGCTACGGGGAGCCGATTTTACCCAAGCTCAGGACTACGTGCTTTTTTTACTGTTCTTTTCCGTAGGTCTTTGGTTTACTGAGGCCATTCCTCCCTTTGCTGTAGGTATCTTGATTGTTGGTTTTTTAGTCTTTTTCCTTGGTAGTATTGCCCCTACTGGAGCCGAAAAAGGCCTCAATGTTCAGAAATTTGTAAGCACCTGGTCCAACAGTGTTATTTGGCTGATCCTTGGTGGTTTCTTTCTCGCCGAAGGGATGCGAAAGACGAAGGTCGACCAGGATGTATTCCGCATGCTAGTTGCTCGTTTTGAACCTCGCCCTGACCGTATTCTACTAAGTGTGATGCTTGCCACCTGCTTGGCTTCTATGCTCATGTCTAACACCGCGACAACGGCTATGATGGTAGCGACAACGGCACCACTGTTGTTACGCATGGGAGAACAAAGTCCCTTTGGCAAGACTGTCTTACTGGGCATTCCCATCTCGGCTGCCGTAGGAGGCATGGGTACGATTATTGGCAGCCCGCCTAATGCAATTGCCGTTGAGGCCATCAACAATAGCGGAGCCTTGCCTTACACTATCGGCTTTCTAGACTGGATGATTGTTGGTGCGCCTATTGCTATTTTACTCACCCTTATCATGTGGCAAGCTCTAATACGGAAATACCAGCCAGGCAACGAGCTTCTCGACATTTCTGAACTCCTGGAGAAAACATCTTATACAGAACGTTTAGTCATCACTACTGAAGATGAAAGCCGGGAGATTAGTCTTGTCGATGGTAACCGTTTGCGCAAGCGCATCGTAGTCATCACCCTACTCATCACTTTGTCCTTATGGCTTACAGGTCGTATGCACGGCATCCCGCCTGCTGCAGTGTCCGGCATCCCCATTATCGTATTTACGATGGTGAGTATCATTACCGGTGAAGATGTCCGGACTCTCCCATGGGACACCCTTATGCTGGTTGCCGGTGGTTTGTCTCTTGGGCTTGCTATTCAGGACACTGGTATCTCTGCTTACTTTGTGGATCAGCTTCAACAGTGGCCGTTTAATCCATTATTGGTACTCCCTGTTTTTGCACTACTCACCGTTATTTTGTCCAATATCATGAGTAACACCGCTGCTGCTACTATTCTTATTCCCGTAGCAGCATTATGGCCTGGTGTTCACCCAGCGGTGTTACCTATTGTAATTGGATTAGCAGCTTCTTGTGCGCTTTTCCTCCCTGTTTCAACTCCGCCAAATGCCATCGTTTTCGCTACCGGAAAAGTTACGCAACAAGAGTTCCATTTCGGTGGCATCACCGTTGGATTAGTGGGCCCAATATTGATTATAGTATGGCTTGCTGTAGCAAGATTATGGTTTGGATTTTAAAAACCAGAAGAGGGAATTAGGCTAAACATGAAAGCAAAAACCTACTCCATGTATGTTTTCGATCCTTATTTGCTGATCTTTCTTCAAGTATTTACGTAAACGTGAGATAAATACATCTAGGCTACGTCCTAAAAAATAATCATTCTCCCCCCAGACTGCTTCGAGGATATCTGCTCTTTTAATGACTTGATTTTTGTGCTCCAGCAAGTATTTCAAAAGGTCGGCTTCTTTTTGCGTAAGCCGGCGAAGGTCATCGCCAATCTTCAACTTGAGGTTGGGATAATTAAAAATGTATTCTCCCAATACGTATTCGTTAGGCGGAGGAGTCGACACACTACGGGATCGGCGTAAAAAAACCTCTATTTTCAGTATCAATTCTTCGATACTGAAAGGTTTCGTTATATAGTCATCAGCCCCAAGGCGCAATCCAAACAAGCGGTCTTCCTTGAGAGATTTAGCCGTTAAAAACAGTATGGGGACCTCTGTATTTTGTTTACGAATTTCTTTAGCCAATGTGAAACCGTCCGTTTCAGGAAGCATCACATCCAGTAGGCAAAGGTCATAATCCTGACGATCAATAGCCTCCTTGGCACTACTCCCATCAGCACAATGTGTCACTTGATAACCTTGCAGTTCAAGATGATCACGAGTAACAAAACTCAGGCTTTCGTCGTCTTCTACGTATAAAAGGTGGGCACGCATATGGTTATGGTTAGGTTTTATCTTTCTCTGACACCTTAGTATTGCGCAGAAAATAAAGTGCGATTTTTTTCATGTTTTCCAAATAGCTAAAACGCTTTAAATGAAGCGCTTATTTAACTATTGTGAAAAACAAAATCGCTTTTTATTTTCGTGCTGTTCCTTAGTATTAGATTGGCATTGGCTGATGGCGGGCTTTCAGGCCCTGTCCAAGGTTTAATCTCACCGTCGTTCCCTGCCCAACATCGCTGTCTAATGTAATCGTCCAATTATGGGCTTGGCAAATACGCCGTACGTAATACAATCCGAGTCCAAAACCTTTAACATTATGGACATTACCCGTAGGAATACGATAAAATTTATCAAATATCCTCGCTTGGTAGGCCGGAGATATTCCAATGCCATTATCTTGAATAGCAAGCTGAATAACGTTATTGTTTCTAATGACCCGCACACTTATTTGCGGATCTTCTTGACAGTATTTAATAGCATTATCGAGTAAACTATAGAGAATATTGGTCAGATGCAATCGGTCAGCCATCAGAACAACGCCAGCGGCATCTTCCAGGTCGGCAGTAAGTTCACCACCTTGTTCTTCCAATCGCATCCGCGTGCTGGAAAGTAATGCATCCAGAATCTCCAACAAATCTACTTTTTCCTTCTTGAGTTCCAGATTGCCTTTTTCCACACTGGCAAGCTGTAGTACTTTTTCGACTTGTTTGTTTAGGCGTTGGTTTTGTTCGAGTATGATCGTAGCGTAGCGATGCAAGCGAGTGTCAGCCTTCACGCGTTCATCATTAAGAAATACACCAGCTGCAATTTTGATCGTAGACAAAGGCGTTTTAAACTCGTGGGTCATGTTATTGATAAAATCTTTCTGCATCTCAGAGAGTCTCTTTTGCCTTAAAATAACCCACATCGCGTAAGCAAAAAAGAGAACGGTAAGCAGTAGAATAGCTGATAGAAAGATGATCAACTGCATTTTATCAAAAAGAAAACCGGTACGCCCCGGAAATTTCACACCAAAATAATAGGTAAATTCCTGATCCTTGGGTAAATCCCCCAAGTCCATATTTTTTATTTCTCCTTCTGGAGTGTAGCTACAGTAGCCACCATAGACCATTTCATCGGTATGACAATCAAAAACGGCGTACTCAAAATCAACGTTAAGTGTTCTTTCTTCTAGCTCGCTTTGTAGAAGATGCTCCAATAGTTTCGCGTCGATTTCGACAGCCATGTTAACGATCCAATAGTTGGTTGTCCGTTGTTTTACCACATCCCGAGAAGGAAGCTCGGCATCATTTATATCGGCAAGTTGATTAGCTACATGGTAAAGGGCCAGGTTGACTTTTTTATTGAACTCTTCTTCATTGAGGTCCCAGGTCGTCATTACCCAGTAAGATTGGATACCAATGATCCCTACCAAGGCCACGGCCCCAAGAATGACCACCCAACGAATTACCGCATTTTGCATAAGGAGAATTTTTCCCAAACACCTCTAAGCTGGACTTTCGGCATTTTTCCGAAAGTCGTTACCAAAGGTCGTTGTTTTCATCACCTTTAATATAGCTTTCCTGCCGCTTAACAGCGTATTAACAAGGGTTCTCTACGGGAACAAACCTGGAGGTAAGCACTGTAAAATCATCAGGATACCCCTCTTCGCCCTTGAAGGTATTCAGGGCTTGCTGTAGCTCATGATTAAATTCAGCAGCTGAAAGATGGTGGTGTTTTTCCACAAACTGCTTGAGCAACAAGTCGTCAAAATAATCCCCCTGCGCATTCTGAATGTCAATGAGGCCATCAGTGTAAGTCAGGATTAACGAGGGTTGCGTCAGCTGAACTTCTCCGACACCAATTTCCGGCAACTCCTGGAAGGACCCGAGGATCGTACACCCTTCCTTTAACAATACCGTCTGGTCTTCACTTGCTAAAATCGGAGGATTATGGCCAGCGTTGATATAACGCAAGACGTTGGTATAACGATCAAATTCCGCCACAAAAAAGGTAATAAAACGGTCCCCTCCCGTAATCCGATTAACAGAAGTATTGAGGTCTATAATAAACTCCTTAAGTGGTGTCCGTTTATTAATAAGGGTATTGAAATTAGCCTGAAAATTGGCCATCAACAATGCGGCGGCTACTCCTTTTCCAGAGATATCACCGATACAGAAAGCCAGTTTACCATCAGGAAACTCCAGATAATCGTAGTAGTCTCCGCCTACACCAAAATGGGGCTTATAGATACTGGCCATCTCATAACAATCCTTTACCGGCAGGCTGGCAGGAATGAGCATACGTTGCATCTCACCAGCGAGTTCCATTTCCCGGCGTAGGCGTTCCTGCTCTAATTGGCGCTTAAACAGCCTTTTGTTTTCAATGGCTACCGCTACAATATTGGTGATAGTGGTGATGAATTGTACTTTTTCATACATATCATCATCGTCATCAAAGCCACCAATAAACACGTAAGCAATGGGTTGCTTTTTGTGCAAAACAGGTATGACTAGTTCAAAGGCACAAAGAAAAGGATGGTCCTTGGCATCGAGATTAACCAACTCACGGAAATCAGCCAATTCTGAGCCAATGTTGTACTTCTTCTGCGCTTTGGTTAACCCGGTTTGAGCTGTACAAACCCATTTTACTTCTGTTTCGCCGTGAACATACAGCGCCATTTTCTTAATCCCCAGCTCGAATGTCAGGAAGGAATGGTACATTGCGAAAAGCTCCGCAGCAGGAAAGTTATTATTGATCGCCTGGGTAAGGGTCAATAATCGATTGACCTGTAATTGTCGCAAATGAAGCTCATGCTCCAAGCGCTCAATTTTAGAAAACTGCCTGGCCATATTTGCAAAGTCAGCCATATAGTACGCTAGCTCGGAATTTTAGAGTTTGCTGAAAATCTATTCGTAGAATTCCTCAACAAGCTCTTAGTTATAACTCTCCCCAAAGATACTAAAAGCAAAACAAATACTACCTCCTGACTAGGGTTTAGAAAACAGGTCATTAAACGCCTAGGTATCGTAAAATAAAAGGGAAGGAGGTACTTAGATATTTTGGAAAGGAAAGCTAAGGGGTTATTTTTGCATCATGCCAAGTAGAGGAAAGCACAAATGAAAACATTGATATTCCGTGGAGCCAAGCTCGCCTATGACATTGAAGGTAAAGGATTCCCCGTCGTCCTGGTACATGGTTTCTGTGCGGACAGCCAAATATGGGAAGATTTTAAACAGGACTTACTAGAAGAACGCTACCGGGTCATTACCATTGACTTGCCTGGATTTGGCAGTTCTGATGTGGTTCCCAATGTTTCCATTGACTACTATGCCCAAGCTATTCTAGCTGTTTTGGAGGAGAAAAATTTATCCGATGTAATTGTCATCGGTCATTCTATGGGAGGCTACACCGCCCTTGCGTTGGCGGCTTTGGCTGCTGACCGACTCAAAGGAATTGGTCTTTTTCATTCTCACCCTTATGCGGATAGTGATGAAAAAAAAGCTGCCAGATATAAGCAGATCGAATTTATCAATAAACATGGCCACCCCTTATACGTAAAACAGTTGGTTCCCAAATTATTCCCTCCTCCCTATGGGCAAACCAACCCTTTCGACCTAGATAAAATCATCCACCGAGCAGCCCGCTATCCCGCAGAAGGCATCATTGAGGGGTTAAAAGCAATGGCTAGCCGCCCCGACTATTCAGCTGTTTTAAAAAACTTCCTAAAACCCGTTCTTTTTATCGTAGGTGAAGAAGACGAAGCAGTACCCAAGGAGGCTAGTGAACAACAGCTGGCTTTACCTGCTCGGTCTAGCATCCATGTCTTGGAAAAAATTGGACACATGGGAATGATAGAATCTCGACGTAAAACGCAACTCATGGTTCGGCAGTTTGTAACCTACTGTTTGGAGTAAGCCTTCTACTAAAAAAAAGAGCCGCCCCTGGGGGCAGCTCTGAAATTCATGTCTAGCAGAATTATTCTTAGGCTGATTTACGCTGGTCGTTATGCACCATCATCTCCTGCTCATTGAGCGCTTCGAAGCGGTAGCCTTGTTCCGCAAAGTAAGCCAATGTTTTAGGCAGTGCATACCGCAGTTTCTCCTCGGCCTTGCGACTGTCGTGAAATACAACAATCGAACCAGGTTCCACATTGCGGGTAACGTTTAAGAGGCATTGCTCTTCGGTAATGTTCGGATCAAAATCACCACTCAATACATCCCACATCACAATTCTATAATGACGCAGTAAAAACTGTGTCTGACGTGGACGTAACTTTCCATACGGAGGGCGGAAAAGAATTGTCTTGGTCAGGTTTGCACAATGGCGGATGTTGTGAAAATACGGAATGTTGTCCGAGCTCCATCCATTGAGGTGATTAAAGCTATGATTACCAATAGAGTGACCGGCAGCTCTCACTTGCTCGAATACTTCAGGATGTTTTTCAATGTTGTCTCCAACACAGAAAAAAGTGGCTTTGGCATTGTATTGTGCCAATTGTTCCAAAACCCAAGGAGTAACATCAGGAATTGGACCGTCGTCGAATGTAAGGTAAATCACCTTGTCTTCGGAAGGAACTTTCCAGGTGAAATTAGGAAAGAGCTCTTGGATGAATTTTGGGGTTTTAACGAGGTACATAGGAATCGCAATTAATAGTTCAGGGATAATATAATCAAGGTTGCCAGGTCTTAAGACACATCACAACCTACATGTTCATTTTTGTACTAATAACCTGGGGAAATAGACAACGATGGGAAAATCAGGGAGAATTTCTTGCTGCCGCTCTAAATCATTACTTTTGCCGCAGATAATATTGGTAAAGGCACTGTATTTTAGAATGGGGAGTATCCTTAAAAACTGTGTTCTTCCCTTATTACCAAATTTCTTTAGTAAAAGTTTCCCGATAAACGTATAAGTAGCCTGTTTTGCTGCTTTAAAACGGAACTTTTTTTAAAGAAAATTCACTTTTTAGAAGAAATATTCGTGATGACGACAGAAAATGGGGAAATGAGCTCAAAAAACTCAATTTCAACTGTTAGCATTCACCATAAACTACGTTTTACCGATGAGTAATGTCCGAGTAAGATTTGCGCCAAGCCCAACGGGAGCACTGCATATTGGCGGTGTCAGAACAGCCTTATACAACTATCTATTGGCTCGCCAATTGGGTGGCACTTTTATTCTACGAATTGAAGACACTGACCAAAATCGCTACGTCCCTGGTGCAGAAGATTATATCAAGGAAGCACTGGCTTGGTGTGGCCTTACCGTCGACGAAGGCACCGAACAAGGAGGCGACTACGGCCCTTACCGCCAGTCTGATCGAAAAGCCATCTATCTGGAGCACGCACAAAAATTGATTGATAACGGTACAGCCTACTACGCATTCGACACCCCTGAAGAATTGGATGCTCGCCGGGAAACTGAAAAAGAAGCAGGTAATCATAATTTCCGCTATGATGCTGCCAGTCGGTCAAGCATGCGTAACAGCGAATCTCTTTCCAGCAAAGAAGTAGAGCAGTTACTGGCCGCTAACACCCCCTACACCATCCGTCTCAAAGTGCCTACAGATGAAATTGTAAAGGTCACAGATTTAGTCCGCGGTGATGTACAGTTTCAAAGTAAAGAACTCGACGATAAAATCCTGCTAAAAACAGATGGTATGCCCACCTACCATCTCGCCAATATTGTGGATGATCATTTAATGAAAATCACTCACGTTATACGTGGTGAAGAATGGCTACCAAGTACTGCCCACCACGTATTACTTTACCGTGCTTTCGGCTGGGAAGACACCATGCCGGCCTTTGCTCACTTGCCACTTATTTTGAAACCTACCGGTAAAGGAAAACTGAGCAAGCGCGACGGTGTAAAACTAGGAATTCCTGTATTTCCGCTCGCTTGGAAAGGAGCAACCGAAGAAGAATCTTTTACCGGTTTCCGCGAATTTGGCTTTGATCCACGCGCCATGGTCAACTTTATGGCGCTATTGGGCTGGAACCCTGGCACCGAACAAGAACTATTCAGTCTGGAAGAGCTCGTAAAAGCCTTTTCGATTGAAAAAATCGGTAAAGCTGGTGCCCGCTTCGATTTTGACAAAGCCAAATGGTTCAACCAGCAATACATCATGCAATCTTCTGACGAAGACCTTATCACTGTCATAAAACCTATGCTGGCAGAAAAAGGCATCACCAAAGACGATGCATTCCTGGCGACCTTTGTGCAACTGATGAAAGAAAGGGTTGTTGTCTACGGCGATTTCTGGGGTAGTGGTTACTACTTCTTTACCGATGTGACTGCTTATGACGAGAAGAACATCCGCAAGAAGTGGAAGCCAGAAAACCAGGCTCTCTTCGAAGACCTACGTCAGCAGCTCAAGGCCCTAAATTCTCCGGATGAAGCCGCCGTAGAAGCTACTGTCAAGTCATTTATGGAGACCAATGGGCTAGGTTTTGGAGCCGTTCTGCCTATCCTGCGTATCGGTATCACCGGCACTATGAAAGGCCCTTCTATATTTGCGGTCATGGCACTACTTGGCACTGAAGAAGTCGACCGTCGGCTAGAGAGTGCCTACGCGGCATTTAATGCGATCAAGAACGGATAGCCAGGAAGTGGAAATGTGAGTCATCCCGAATTTTGATTGTCATCAAAATCCGTACTGACCAGCTAAACTGCAAAACTTATCGTTAAAAACGAAACCCCGTGATTTCTATTAGTGAAATCATGGGGTTTCGTACAAAAGTCAGATAAATCCCTCTCTTCAGATGCTTAATCCACTTACAGTTTGACTTTCGAATAGGAATGCCTTCAGCCTAGAAAGTCCGAGGTCGATACTAGGACGCTTCGCGCCCTCTAGGGTCGAGATTATAAGGATTCAGGTGCCAAAATTGAGCTTAATCTTCCTCCACCGGATAGACTGCGGTTCGCACTACCTCCTCGTAATAGGCTTCGTATTGAGGAAGGATAATATCCAAATCAAATCGTTTGGCTTGAGCTAAAGCATTAGCACGAAACTCGGTGAGTGTTTCGTCATCTTTAAGGATATCTATGGCAAAATTCGCCATTGCTTCAACATCACCAACATCTGCCAGATAGCCAGTTTTCCCATGTAGATTTACTTCTGGCAACCCTCCTACATTAGACGATACAACAGGTACTTCACAAGCCATTGCTTCCAGTGCCGCCAAACCAAAACTTTCACTGGCAGAAGGCATCAAAAACAAATCTGCAAGGGATAAGAGTTCTTCAACAGCATCTTGCTTACCAAGAAACCGAATTTCATCACACAGTTTCAACTTGCGGCAGAGCGTTTCCATGTTTCGCCGTTCCGGACCATCACCAATTAGGAGCAATTTACTGGGTAGCTTCTTCTGTACTTTGGCAAAAATTTGGATAACGTCTTCTACCCGTTTCACCTTACGGAAATTACTGGTATGCACTAGAATTCGCTCACCATCGGGCGCGATGGCTTTCTTAAAGTGATCTTTATTCACCCTACGGAAACGCTTGAAGTCAATAAAATTATAAATGACTTCAATCTCACGGGTGATATTAAACGTATCAAAGGTCTGCTGGCGGAGGCTATCGGAAACAGCTGTGACACCATCTGATTTGTTAATCGAAAAAGCGACTACCGGCGCAAAGGCTTTATTATTGCCAACTAAAGTGATATCCGTACCGTGCAAAGTAGTAACCACCGGCACATAACGCCCCTCGGTGAGTAGTATTTTTTTCGCCATATAAGCTACGGCTGCATGTGGAATAGCATAATGAACGTGCAGCAAATCCAGGTTTTCATACTTTACCACATCCACCAATTTACTGGCCAATGCTGTATCATAGGGCGTATACTCAAACAAAGGATAATCATCTGTACCTACTTCGTGATAGTATACGTTTTCATAAAAATGCACTAATCGTGCTGGCGGACGATAGGTAATAAAGTGAATTTCATGTCCGCGTTGAGCTAGCCCTAGTCCCAATTCCGTGGCTAATACCCCACTGCCTCCATAGGTTGGATAACAAACAATGCCTATTTTCATTGATCTTTGATAGGTTCAGTCTTTAATAATAGCAAGAGGAGGCAAATAGTTGTCCTCTATCTCTAGTAAGTTGGTGGATGCCCCACTATGCGCAGTGAAAAGACAAGCGCCACTCCTGTTTTACAGAAGTGGCGCTCATTATATCGTAACCGATTAGGATACTTTAAGACTTAACTAGCTTAATCGTCTTCACCTGCCCAGCAGCCTGAATACGAACCAGGTAAATGCCCGCAGGAACCTGACTCAAGTCAACCGTTTCGTTAACCGTATTGACGCGCTCCAAAATCGGACTTTGCCAAATTTGCTGCCCCATGAGGTTGATCACATCAATACGCGCATCGACACTTTGATTAAAGTCGACACGTACATTGCTTTGTCCTTGAGTAGGGTTCGGAGCCAAGGAGATGTTACCAATAAGGTCGATAACCTCTTCCGTTCCTACCATTACATCGACGGTAACCATAAGCTCATCACTACATCCAAAGCGATCAGTAATCGTTACTGTATAATCACCAGGAGCTAAATCAGTAATGGTTTCCGTCATATCTCCTGTTGACCACAAGTATTCAAATGGAGCAATACCACTAGCAGGAATTGCCGTAGCGGCACCATCATCAAGACCAGGAGTAGCGTCCGTGATTTCTGCCGTTATACCGAGTCCATCACAACGTGGCAAGTTGATATTGTCAAAATCAAGCCAATAATCGGCTCCTCCACTGCCATAAGAGCCAGCAATTCGAATCTGGACATTTTCCCCTGCAAAGTCTGCTAAAGGTACCGATACCGTGCGGAGGTCTGTAGTTGGCTCATGATCCGTACCTGACTGCAAGAAGGCGATACCAAAGGTTTCACCACAGTCTGTAGAGATAAGCACAGAAAGTAAATCTGTTGCGGTCAGATCCATCGTAGCTTCTGTGCCAGCAAACCATTCCACATAACGGTAATCGAAGAACAACGTATCCGTTTCTTGGATTGGGCCAAGCACTGGTAGATCAACAATAAGTTCCGCCCCTGCAAAAAAGAGGTTAGCACCAAGTACGAAGGTTTCGTTATCATGAGCCAAAGGCGCATATATAGTTCCGCTGGTCGTAATGTATTCAGGAGCAGCCCCTGCCTCGAAGTCTTCAAATAATGGTGGTGCGAAGCGCGTCACAACGATGGTGAAAGTGTCATTTTCTACATCACCGTCATTCATCATTTCGGTCCATACCTGAATGGTGTATTCACCGGGCAAGTCAAAATCGTAATTGAGGTCAAACTCAAATGCTTCCATACTATCACGGCTAACGATTCCAGTAAAAAAGCCATCAACAGGCTGGTTTACACCAGAAAGCACACCATTAATGCTGTAGTTCAGCGGGAATAAAGTCTGAGGGTATTGGCCAAAGTTGGTTATCTCAACCCGAATAGGTTCGCCATTGCCTAAACCACACTCATCCGTTGGAGCGATGACATTGGTAATTCCAACATCATTGTAGTATATGGTAGAGAAACTGAAAGGCCCCAGAACAACCGTCGCTTGCCCATCCGGACATAAGTTGACCACATAGAATTCAAAGTCCGTCCCTTCGGGTAAATTATTGATGGTTACCAGCGAGTCATCCGTCATCAAGGTATTTCCAGTGCCCAACTCAAACCCAACCGTATCATACTCGATCATGAAGGTATCAAGCCCAGCAAGGTTGACTAAAATGTCTACCGAAGAAGCATCGAAAAATTCTACCGACACATCTGGCGTAAGGATAATTGGATCAGGAATACAAGGGGAGCAGGTTATTGATGCTTCCCAGCCAGCATTCGTGGTACCTCCATTAGAGCTAAAAATAACGGTCAAACAACCATTATCAGCTGTGGAAACAAAAAGCTCTGGCCCAGAAACATTCGTACTCAGCGGATCATCTGTACCCTCACCATTAAATACTGAAATGATATCGTTGAATGATAATTGAACAAAAGAAAAATCAATGATAATGGCTTCTCCAGGATTGTCGGGACAGAAAAGATAAGTTGCGAATTCGTTGTCTTGATAGTTACCATCAGCACCACCCGAGTCAAAGAAGCTATCGCCACATTCTGGGATAGTGGTAAAAGAAACTGGGCCTACCCAGTTAGAAAACTCGCCTTCGTCTTCACAATGGCCACGAACGTAAAAATCATATTCCGTACCACTTTCACCACCAGTCCAGGTGTAAGGATTGTCGGTAACATCGGATACTGTAGCTACTCCTGTAGGCATTGTTCCAGCAGGAACAATCTCAAGGTCCCAAACGGTAACATTACCTATTTGAGACCAGCCTAAAACACCCCCATTAGAGGTAGCGGCTACAACTTCTAGAAAAGAAGGATTAGGACATGGAGGCGCAGGGGCACAAGATACAATTGCTTCCCAACCTTCACGTATTACCGAACCATCAGAATCCCAAGTCACGGTAATACAACCATCTAAAGACACAGACGTAAACGACTCTGGTGCAATTAAATCAGCATTAAGCACAGGACCACCTGTACCCGATCCGCTATAAATGGTAAGATCATCACAGCAGGTTTCCACGTCAACAAAGATAAAGTTAAGCGTAACCAAGTCGCCAGGAGTATCAGGACAGAAGGTATAGGTTTCTATTTCATTGTTCTGATAAGTGCCATCAGGGCCACCGCTATCGAAGAAACTGTCTCCACACCCAGAAGCTGTTGTAAAACTCAATGGCCCTACCCAGTTAGAGAATTCACCCTCATCTTCACAATGACCACGTACGTAAACATCGTAGGAAGTACCCGATTCTGCACCATCCCACATAAATGGGTTATCGGTAACATCTGCAATTGTGGGAATGCCGGTGCTTGGCGTACCAGCAGGTAGAATTTCCAAATCCCAAGTATTCACATTATCCTCTTGAGTCCACGAGAATGTAGCGCCTGTTCCAAGAACATCGCTTACAGTTAGTAATGTCGGGTTTGGACAAGGGGGCGGAGGATTACAGCTTATCAAGGCCTCCCAACCATCATTTACAACTGAGAAATCAGAACTCCAGGTTACCGTTAAACAACCATCGGCTGCGGAAGACGTGAAGCTTTCCGGATCTTGAACATCGAGATTCAATGGATTTCCTGTACCGGTGCCATTATAAACACCTAGGTCGTCACAGCAAGCCTCAACATCTACAAAAGTAAAATTGAGGGTAACTAGGTCTCCTGGATTGTCGGGGCAAAAAGTCCAACTTTGAATTTCGTTATTCAGGTATTGCCCATCGGGGCCACCAGAATCATAGAAGAATTCACCACAGGACTGGCCCGAGAGTTGCCAGGCGCTCAGGGTGAATAATACAAACGTATACAGTGTAAATTTCCAGCTCATGAAGCTTATCTTTTTTGGCAGAAGGTTGCTAAATAATGCAGAAAAATTGATTTCTCAATTTCGATTTCCTAATAATCAACTACGCAGTTCATTTCAAGCATATTCATTGGCAAAAAGACCGTGAAAAAACAGAAAGTAGTTTCTCGTACTCTACGAACGATTTTTGCTCATTTAAGATGATCCACAAAGTGTGCTAAAATTAGCCAAAAATCCTTAAACGCCCACTTTATTTTACCTGACTAGCTGCTTTATGACAAAGAAGTATTAGAATAATATTAAATGGAGCTCAATATTTTTTCTAAAATCATTCTCGACTCTAAACATTTTGAACCCTGAAGTTCTAAACCTTTTACTTCTTTCGTTGTTAAACCGGCGTTCCATTGTTTTACCTTTTTTTCAACTAGGTATTCCTTTAGCAAAGCTGATTAAGCCCGCACCGCTAAAGCATTGATAATAAAATAATCTACGGGTGGCAGTCTATTCCATCAAGGATCTGGAAAAACTCTCAGGCATCAAAGCCCACACTATCCGTATTTGGGAACAGCGATACAGTATTTTAGCTCCGCAGCGAACTAAAACCAACATCCGATATTATCAAGACGAAGACCTCCGCACTCTATTGAATGTAGCTCTCCTTAACAAGAATGGCATCAAAATCTCTAAGATTGCCAAAATGAAAGAAGAGGAATTGGCAGAAAAAATAGCTGCTATCTCAGAAATCAACTTTGAGGATGGAACCCAACTTGATGCGCTAACTATCTCTATGATTGAGATGGACGAAAATAAATTTGACCGCATCATCAACACCAATATCGACCAAATTGGTTTTGAACGGACGATGATGGAAGTTATTTATCCTTTCCTTGACAAACTCAGTTTACTTTGGCTCACTGGGTCAATTACTCCTGTACAAGAAAACTTCATCAGTTACCTGATCCGGCAAAAGATCATCAGTGCCATCAATGTTACTCCGCTTTCAAGTGGAAGCGAAGTCGAAAAGATCATCCTGTATCTCCCTGAAGGAGAACGACAGGAACTCTCCTTGCTATTCATGCATTACCTCCTCAAATCTCGCGGCAGGCATGTGTTGTATCTTGGGCAAGACATCTCCCTTTCCGATCTAGTAGATGCTAATCGCATTCAGAAACCGTCATTCATTTTCACAATGATTACCGAAACTTTTGCGAAGGAACCCGTCCAAAATTACGTCGATCGACTTGCGGAGACTTTTCCAGACACTAAAATACTTTTGTCCGGCTATCAGGTTGTCGCACAACAGGTAGAGGCTCCAGATCACGTTATTGTACTCAAGAGCCTAGACCAAATGCTTCAATTTATTGATCAATAATAAAGTGTCTTCACGCCAAGAACACCTTAATTGCATCCTATTGAAAAAATAATTAATGTTGATACAACAATGTTGATTGGCACGCTGTTTAGCAAAATGTTATTAAACAACTAACTTGATTTTTTTATGAAGAATATAATGATTTTAGCGCTTGCCCTAATGTTGGCAGCTTGTGGTGCAGCTCCAGAAGGAGAACAAGTAGAGGCTCAGGAAGCTGTAGAAACTACTGCGCCAGCAGTTGAAACTGTTTCGGTAGCTGTTGATACCGATGCTAGCATGATCAACTGGATTGGTGCTAAATTTACAGGCGACCAGCATACCGGTACTATTCAGATTGCTGAAGGCAATTTGATGACAGCAGGTAGCAATTTGGTAGGTGGTAACTTCATCATTGACATGAGTACCATTGAAGTGACCGATGAAACGCCTCAAGAAATGAAAGCGAAACTAGTTGGCCACCTTTCTACCGGCGATTTCTTTGAAGTAGAAAAATTTGGCAAAGCTTCTTTCGAAATCACATCTGTTGAAGCAGTAGAAGGTAATGCTGAGGCTACTCACAAGATCACAGGAAACCTCACTATGAAGGATATCAGTAAAAGCATTACTATTCCGGCAATGGTTTCTATCAACGAAAGTGGTATTTCTGCCAAGACGCCCCAATTTGTTATTGATCGCACTCAATGGGGAGTAATGTATGGCTCTACAGCAGCTGGTGCTTTGAAAGACAAGGCTATTAAGAACGAGATTGCACTACAAATCAATCTCTCTACAAAATAAGCTCTTAGAGCAAGGGATAAGTCAATAAGCATCTGAAAAGAGTAGCTTATCTGGCTTTTTGTACGAAACCCCATGATTTCTATTAGTGAAATCATGGGGTTTCGTTTTTAACTATAGGTTTTGCGGTTCGTCCTATGCCGTAATTTTTTCTACCGCCTAAACTATAGCTTCTATTTTACTTTTCTGCAAACTGCAAACAAACAGGCGTTTTCACTTCCCATTCCTGCTCGTAACGTAGCTTCCCATTTTTAGTATCTATGGTAAACTGTACCACATTGTCAGAATTCTGATTGGCAACCAACAAGGTTTTTCCTCCAGGGTGGATCGCAAAGTTTCGAGGAAAGGTTCCTCGCGTAGAAAAATAACCAACAGACTCCAAGCTACCATCTCGCGTGTCTACCCGGAAGCCTGCCAAAGAATCATGCCCCCTATTGCTAGCGTACAAATATTCACCATCAGGGCTAAAATGTAGATCCGCACCCAAGCTAAAATCCTTGAAATCATCCGGCAGTGTAGACCAGTGATCAATGATATTCAAGGCGCCATTTTCAGCATTATAATGAAAGCCTGTGACGGTATTATTCAGCTCATTAAGTACATAAGCGTATGGCGCACGGGGATGAAAAGCCAGATGTCGTGGACCACTGCCTCCCGGCACTTCCGCCGTGGCGACCAACTCCCAAGACGGTCCTTCTGCCCGAAAGGTATGCACTTGATCAGCCCCTAGGTCAGCTACCATCACCCAGTATCCATCTGGGCTAACAGTCGCAGAATGTGGATGTGAACTTTCCTGCCTTTCGTTAGGCCCTTGCCCTACTAAACGTAAGGTATCAGTAGCTGCCTTTATTTGCCCATTTTTTGCTACCGGGTAACGAGCAATCATCCCTCCAACATAATTGGCGACATATAGCCACTCACCATTAGGGTGAACACTCACATAGCAAGGTGCAAAACTGAAGGTCGGCTGCCGATTGATTAGCATCAGCTTTTCTCCCTCCTGTTGATAACTATACACATATCCCGTCGTATCCACATCAGGCCCTAGCTCGCTTACCGCATAAACGCGACCGCCATCAGGTGACAAACACAAAAAAGAAGGGTTTACAATATCTTCGGTCGTATGAGAAGAAAGCAAACTGTCTTCTTTAAATTGAAGCCGGTAAATGCCCGCGGCTTTGCCGTCTACATGGCCTTCTTTTCGAGTATAAGTGCCTACCCATACTTCTGCTTCTTCCATCATTGCAGATTGCTGATCACTTGGCGGTTCGTAGCAACTGGTCATAAGAAAAACTGGGCTGATAAAAACGAGGAATAGTGGTAACCTTATCTTCATTGGAGATGTTTAAGAACGGAAAGTTAGTAAATACCCCTAACTTTGTCGAGAAATCTAAAAAACGGACATGGCCCAGCAAGCAGAGCAACCGCAACGTACGGATGTAAATACATTAGGTGAATTTGGTTTGATTGAACATCTTACGCAGCGGTTCCCACTTCTCAATGCATCCTCATATCTAGGAATAGGCGATGATGCTGCTGTGATTGACAATGGCAACTTCAAGACTGTTGTTTCTACCGACATGCTGGTTGAAGGCATACATTTTGACTTGATGTATACTCCTCTCAAGCATCTAGGCTACAAATCGGTTGTTGTCAACCTATCGGATATTTACGCCATGAATGCCCGCCCACGGCAAATCACCATGTCACTCGGCCTTTCCAACCGCTTTTCAGTAGAAGCACTGGAAGAGTTTTATGAAGGGGTATACCTTGCATGTGAGCACTATGGGGTCGACCTCATCGGAGGCGACACTACTTCTTCCAACAAAGGAATGGTCATCAGTGTCACAGCTATTGGGCAAGGGGAAAAAGACAAGCTGGCCTATCGCTCTGGTGCAAAAGTGGGAGATATTATTTGTATCACCGGCAATGTTGGTGCAGCCTACCTAGGTTTACAAATACTGGAAAGAGAAAAGCAGATCTACCTCTCTTCGCCAGAAGTTCAACCCAACCTTGAGAACCAAACCTACTGTGTCGGTCGCCAGCTCAAGCCGGAAGCTCGCCGGGATATGATCGAACAGTTTGATAAAGCAAAATTGATCCCTACCTCCATGATTGATGTCTCGGATGGGGTAGCCAGTGAATTATTCCACATTTGCAAGGCCTCCGGCGTAGGGGCTTTTCTGGAAGAAAGCGGGGTACCTATTCACCCTGATGCCCAATTGTTGGCGCTAGATTTCAAACTTGACCCCATCACCTGTGCCCTCAGCGGAGGCGAAGATTACGAACTCCTCTTTACCGTCGATCCCCGCGACCTGGAAAAGGTAAAATACCTGCCAGATATTTATATTGCAGGCGAAATCACCGCAGCCAAAGACGGTGTTGTACTACACACCAAAGGTGGCAACATCCATCCCTTGCAAGCGCAAGGCTGGGTGCATTTCAATCCTAATAAAGGGTAAACTTGACTTTCGGCAAAAGTCCGTAGATGGGTTCGGGCTACTTCGCACCCTCAGCGTAGAGGGTAGAGGGATAGTGAACAATCAGGAATCAATTCCCAACTTCGCGTAAAAAAGCCAATGTTGGAAAATTGACAGGCTGTTTCTACTAGCATTATCAACTCCGAGGACCGCGTAGGGACAACTCTGAGGAACGCAGTGACGATCACTGTAGTAATCACTGAAGGTAAAGCCCCTCTACCATCTACTCTAAGTGGCGATGCAATCGCTGCGTATCCCTTTACGACTTTTGGCAAAGCCAATTTAATAGAAATCACCCTCCTCAACCACCAGCGTTGTCAACTCTACCGTATGCCCATCGGGGTCTTTGGTATAGAGAGAATGAAAATAATGATGGTCTTGAAAATGGTAGACAATTCCCAATTGGGTATAGTGCACTTGGGCCTTGGCAAAGTCAGCCGGGCTCAATTGAAAAGCGAAATGGTCAATTTTTATATGCTTGGAAGAAGCATCCAAAGGCTGGTCTTCCATATTGGCAGGAAAAAGTGCTACGCCTGTCTTTCCCGCCAATAAAAAGGTAGGGAAAGGCCGCCAACGGGCAGGCTCGTAACGTTTAAGGCCCAGTACTTCTTCGTACCATCGGGCCGATGCTTCCATATCCTTCACACGGATAGCAACATGATCCAGAAAATCAATATTGAAGTCGACTTTTTTTTCTGGATTCATAAGAAAAGGTAATTTTCACCACATAACCACCAAGTTTAAATTAAAACGAGATGGCTATGTGGTAAAAACATAGAAAGTTAGCTACTAGTTATGGTATGCTTGGTTATGTGCCAGCGTTGCACCACACTGTGAGCAAGGCACTGCCGAAGCACCTCCTCCTGCACAACCAGCAGAACACGTATAATGCCATACACCAGCTGCATTCTGAGCAGGCTCAGTAGGAGGAGCCGCTGCTGCCGGAGCCCCAGGGTTCTGAAGCATAGGATTCTGCGCGGCTGGCGCGGCGGCTGGCGCAGCATCATTAGCATGAAAAGCCTGATTGTGAACGAGCGCTGTACCACATTGTGCACAAGCCCCCTGTGAAGGACCACCAGACCCCACGTGGCCTGATGGGCAAATATAATGTTCAACACCAGCCGCTGCACCACCTGCTGCTGGAGGAGGGGTAGCAGTTACCGGAGCAACCGCCGGTGCAGTAACCGCACTGTTATCAGTAGATTTGTCGCCCTGGCAAGCCAAAATAGTTAAGCCAACCACGAGCATAAAAACGAAGGTTAAGACCCTGTTCATGAGCTTTTGTTTTTTGCTGTCCTTAAAAAGGAACAGTACTTAGTAATTTAGCAAAAATAAGGCTTTTTATTAGACTTGTTCTATCCATCCAACTCCGTCACAGCGTCGTTCAGGTCGTCGGTCGCTTTTTTCAGTTCCTCAACTGCATCTTCCCGCTTCTTAGAGGACCGGCGGCTACGCTTCTTAGGCGCTTCCACGGCTGCTTTGGGCGTATAAGTGGCATTGGGATCAAAAGGTTCTTTGCTAAAACTTAAGGCATCTTCAGCCAGGTCAACATAAATGGTATCCCCGGTAGTAAAAGTATCAGCAATGATAATACTCGAAAGGCCGTCAACCAAGTCTCGCTGTATTACACGCTTCATCGGGCGTGCACCAAACTGAGGGTCATAACCCCGCTCGGCCAACCAATCCAAGGCCCGTTCGCTGATCTTCATGACCATTCCCTTGCGGGCCAACATTTTTTCGGTCTTCCGTAAAAGGAGCTTAGAAATTTTCTTGATCTCCGCCCTCGTGAGCGGCAAAAACATGATGCGTTCGTCGATCCTGTTCAAAAACTCTGGCCGTAGGTTATCTTTCAAGGCTTCAAATACCTCTTCTTTTGTTGTGGCAACAATATCATTACGATGCTCCTCTCCTACTGCGTCCAGGTCTTCAAAGTTTTCCAAAATCACTTCTGCACCCATATTTGAGGTCATAATAATGATGGTGTTCTTAAAACTGGCTACCCGCCCCCGATTGTCGGTCAATTGCCCATCATCCAATACCTGCAACAGTATGTTAAAGGTGTCTGGATGTGCTTTCTCTATCTCATCCAATAATACAATACTATAAGGGCGACGGCGTACCGCCTCCGTTAGCTGGCCACCTTCGTCGTAACCTACGTACCCCGGAGGCGCTCCCACCAGGCGACTCACCGCGTGGCGCTCCTGGTATTCACTCATATCGATTCGGGTGATCGCACGCTCATCATTGAACAGCACTTCCGCCAGGGCTTTCGCCAATTCGGTTTTACCCACTCCAGTAGGGCCCAGAAAAATAAACGAGCCAATAGGCCGTCCCTCATCCTGCATCCCTGCACGGCTGCGGCGCACGGCATTGGCGACAGCTACTACCGCTTCATCCTGTCCAATCAAGCGCTCATGCAGCTCGTCTTCTAGTTTCAACAGTTTCTCTTTCTCGCTTTGTAGCATTCGTGCCACAGGAATACCCGTCCAACGACCTACGACTTCTGCAATGTCATTAGCCGTCACTTCCTCATTGGTAAACCGTTTTTCATCAGGCAGTTTATCCAGTTTCTTCAAGGCCACAGCCAGCTGACTTTGCAACTCCTGCAACTCACCGTAGCGAATTTTGGCTACTGTCTCAAAGTCGCTATGCCGCTCGGCACGGTCCGCTTCCTGCTCTTTCTCTTCCATCTGCTTTTTCAAGCCTTGCACCAGATCCACTATTTCCTTCTCTCCCTGCCACGAGGCCCGCAACCCATCGCGCTTTTCTTTGGCATTGGCTATCTGCTCATTGATTTTCGCCAGCTTCGCCTTGTTCTTTTCTCGCTTTATCGCTTCGCGTTCTATTTCCAGCTGGCGCACCTTGCGCTCCCATTCATCCACTTCTTCCGGCACACTGTCCAGCTCTAGCCGCAGGCGGGCAGCACTTTCGTCAATCAGGTCAATGGCCTTATCTGGCAGCTGACGATCAGCAATGTAGCGGTTGCTCAACTCGGCAGCAGCCACCAGCGCTTCATCCAATATTTCAATTTTATGGTACACCTCGTAGCGTTCCTGCAATCCGCGCAAAATCGAGATCGTATCTTCTACACTAGGCTCTTCAATCAACACCGTCTGAAAACGCCGCACCAATGCTTTGTCTTTCTCAAAGTACTTCTGGTATTCATCCAACGTCGTTGCGCCAATCGTACGTAGCTCGCCACGAGCCAAAGCAGGTTTCAAAATGTTGGCGGCATCCATAGCGCCATTGCCACCGCCTGCGCCAATCAGGGTATGAATTTCATCAATAAAGAGTACAATTTCTCCGTTCGATTCGGTCGTCTCTTTGATCACTCCCTTCAGGCGCTCTTCAAATTCTCCTTTGTATTTTGCGCCAGCTATCAAGGCTGCAATATCCAGCACGTAAATACGCTTGCTTTTCAGGTTTTCCGGCACATCTCCTTTCACTATCCGCCAAGCGATACCTTCTACAATGGCCGTCTTACCTACCCCGGCTTCACCAATCAGCAGCGGGTTATTTTTCTTACGGCGCGACAAAATCTGTAGCACTCGGCGCATCTCTTCATCCCGTCCTATGATGGGGTCCAGCTTGCCCGTCTCTGCACGCTCGTTCAGGTTAATACCAAATTTCTTCAAGGCATTATAGCTCTCTTCTGCACTCTGATCGGTAACCTTACGCCCTTTACGCAAAGCTACAATGGCTGCACGCAGGCCATCGTTGGTCAGGCCCATATCCTTCAATATTTGCCCGCCCTTATCTTCTCCTTGCAGAATCCCCAACAGCATCAATTCTACCGAAATATACTCATCCTCAAAGTCCGGCAACATCTTTTTCGCTCGGCTTAGTGCTTTATTAGCACCATCCGTCAGGAATTGCTTTTCACTCCCCGCCACTTTCGGATAGTCCCTGATCGAGCGATCCAGCTTTGTGATTAGCTCTTGCGGGTCTACACTATTCTTTTCCAATAAAAAGCGGACAACACTTTCATCCGTATCCAGAATACCTTTTAGCAGGTGAGGAGTGTCTACTTGTTGCTGGCTCAAGCCACCAGCTACCTTCTGCCCTTGCATGATAGCTTCCTGGGCGCGAGTCGTAAAATTATCGTAAGTCATATTCGAGTTTAAATCTGCGGTCTCAAATATAACAAACCCCATCCACATCCACCTTGCCCATTTATACGAACCATTAGTATTCATCGGCCAAACAAGGTTCAGTTCCCGCTTTTTTGGGCGGCTGCCATCGTCCCTCGGCACCAGGCTGTTCGCCCCTGCGGGGACTACCATCCCTGCCGCTGCTCGTCCCTGCGCTGTGCTCCGGCCCCTGGCCTACGCATCAAAAAACAGTGGCCTTCAGGCGTTTTCCTTAGTCACGAAAAATGGCTATGCCCTCTGCGGCTTTGCGCGTAATAAACAACTTGGGCTTCAGTTACGGTTGGGACACTTCTGAAAAAAACACCTCTACGATGTGGAATATTGACAAATATGTTAATTTTTAACGTCATCGCTCATGTTAGTTTCCGAACTAACATGTTATATGCCGCTGGTCTCCCGACCAGCAATCAAGATTAGCCCATTTTACGCTGGTCAAGAGACCAGAAAGATAAAGCATCGTAGTCTGGGACTACGACGAGCCTACATAGTTGAGATGCATACCAACCGTAGGGCTTCAGCCCGAGCGTCATGTTTACGCTTGGGCTGAAGCCCAAGTTACGTTTAGGGGCCAACGAAAAATAAGCTCAATTCTACATGAAAGTTCTTCATAATTCAGGACGAATAGATCGTACCCGCCACAAAATCACATGGAACCACCAATAACTACCTCCACCACTCATTTATAGCAAAAGGTGTAGATTTTTTTTTGCAAACTCCCTATCAAACAATTTTAATTAGGCTCAGAACAGCCCAATACTAAATTTTCAAAGCAGAAATCTTTTTTCTCTTAACTTTACCACATGAAGGAAAATACAATTCGGATCGGTGGAGTACCCGAACACTTCAACCTTCCCATCCACCTGGCGATAGAGAAAGGAGAGTTCCGCAAGCGCGGTATCAATGTAGAATGGACGACCTTCAAAGGAGGTACCGGGCAGATGACAGAAGCCCTCAAACAGGACAATGTTGATGTCTGCATTTTACTCACAGAAGGCATCATCAAAGCCATTATTGATGGTAACCCCAGCAAGATCATCAGTAATTATGTGATCTCTCCGCTCACTTGGGGTGTACATACCGCTGCGGACAATCCTCTGGATAATTATCTCGATATTTTCGATAAAAAATACGCCATCAGTCGCTTCGGTTCGGGCTCTCACCTCATGGCCATTGTTGATGCCAATAGCAAAGACGAAAACATCAACAAAGAGCAATTTCACGTTATCCGTAACCTCGACGGCGCCTTGACCTCTCTTGCGAGCAAGGAAACCGATGTTTTCTACTGGGAAAAATACACCACTAAACCTTTCGTCAAGTCTGGCCAACTCAAGCGCATTGGAGAATTCCTCACTCCTTGGCCTTGTTTTGTCATTGCAGCTACGGATAAGGTTTTAGAAAATCAGCCAGACAACATCGTTCGACTACTACGTACCATCCACGATGCCTGTGATACCTTCATGCAAGACGAGCAAATCACAACGGTCGTCAGTGAACGCTATGGAATCACCCAGGAAAATGCAACGCGCTGGTACCACAGCACCGAATGGGCCATCCACGGCTGGGTCAGCAACAAGATGCTCAAGAGTGTGCTCTACTCCCTCCGCAGCGCGGGCATCATCGCCGAAGAGGAAGCCATCCCTCCCCTGGTATGGACCAGAGGTTAAGTACTTGGACAAAAGAAATGTGGTATTGATTTTTAGAGCTATTTTTCTTCTAATCAAGGGAAGCCCGGAAACTGGTAGCCATAGCTACCAAGTTGAGGACTGTACGAAGAGTAGGAGGAAAAAACTCAAAAAGTAATCCGTGATTACATTTGTCCAAGTACTTAAAAACCGGTTACCCCATCACAGGGCAACCGGATTGCTTACATCTAAAATAAAAACCGCGTTATTTTTTGAGAAGGAGTTTACTTCCCATCATTGAGTATTGTACTTCATCAAGGTCACTCATCCAAGTACCTCGTACGCAGTACCCAATACCATTTTACTGCTTCACCATCATCATTTGCTCCACAGCTTCACCAACCTGCACCCGCAGTAGGTAGGTGCCACGCGCGAGCTTAGCAGGTGTAGGCCATTCCATTTCCAATAGCTCCTGCTGGTTAGAGATAAATTCTTCGTGTACCCGCTGGCCCATCATGTTGTACATGTTGATGGTCACATCACCTGCCTCCGGCAATTCTATCGTCACCAATGCGGTGGTCGAGAATGGGTTGGGGGTGGTGGTTAGGGTGAGGGGGGAGGTGGTTTGCGAAGCTCTTATTGGCTTTACAACATATTCGTGTGAATAAGCATTACTTAAATTTAAGACTCTTCCATATTGAACCGTTCCCACTAATGCAGGTATGATATCAGAGCTACTTAAGAGAGATTGACGAACTTCATCCATACTTGAGTTAGAGTTTTCTAAAGAAAGTTGAGCGAGTGCTGCCGTAACCAAGGCAGAAGAGAAGGATGTTCCTGAGGATAGGTAATAATTACTACCATCATGGGTTAATAGATTATCAGCTTCCGCTGCAATTTCAAAATGGATGGGGTTAGCATTAGTATCTTCCCATGGTTTAGAAAAGCAGTCCTGAGTACCTGCAACTGTTATTTCTGCAAACAAACCACTCGTACCAATACCCGGAAAGACATTATTCGAGTTAGATCCTTGGTTACCTGCACTACTAACTAAGAGAATATTATCTCCAAAGTAACCAGGCCCACCGTTAATTGATCCGAAAAGATTACCCCAAACATTCTCAATGAGACCAAAATAATCTTTAGCGTTTAAATCGTTAGGTATTACAATATTCGCGCTAAAATTCACTATGATTTTATCATTTTCATCCCAACTCCCATTTTGGTATTGCTCAATAATAGCTTCTATCGCTGAAATAAGCGCACTTGTCGTACTTGTTCCTTCGTCATCAAACGCAACTAAATTATAATACTCTATCTCTGTCACGCCAGCTTGAGTAAGAATGTTTTGTATTACAGATAGTACTTTATTTCCATGCGCGCCCCCTGTATTTGATGGGCTGCCTTCGAAAGGCATATTAGTTGTGCCTCCCGTCTGTTGATCTATAATTACGATCTTTAAATCACTTTGATGAGGATTGTTACTCTGGTCTTCTCCAATTAATCGATTATTATGAATATCGTCGCAATAGGGCAATGGATCAAAAGTTCCATTGTCATTGAATACACCATCTTGCTCTAGCTGGAGGAGGAGGTTTAGGTTGCCGTTATTGATGATGGCGGAGGCATCTCCTTCATTTCCATCATCATCTCCTTCTTGAATATTGATATAATACAACAGCTCTTCCACATCATCAACAATAGTGGTTTCCCCATTCTCTGTCACCAAAAGAGGAAAAGTAATATCTGCCCAAAGTTCGATCTCCTCACTGATATCTGTGGTATTGGTGATACCAAACAGGTCACGTACTGCCTCGCGCTCTGTACTCGTGGTTCCTGCCACATACTCCACAATAAATTCATCCGCCACGAAGTTTTGGGCAAATAAAGCTATCATGAAAAAAAATGCTAAAAATGTACTTACAACTGTTTTCATCTTTGTTGTTATCTTGTTGATCAAATATCTTGTCAACTATATAAGCTTGAAAAAGTAAAAACGTGACATTTTTTCTTGTTTTTTTTGTAAAAACATACTAAAGCAATAGTGCACTCTTAAAAACCCACACATAACTCACTGATATAAAAATGATTAACCCCAAATGCCCTTTTGAATACTTAACAACCCAAAGAATAGAAAAAAATCTACTCTTTCTTTGTTTTATACTTTGCCTCACCTCCATACATGGGCAATCAGCTGATTCATTGGCGCATGTTTTGGCAGATAAAGCCGAAAAGATTAATAACAAAGGAAGTCTCCCCTTCTTGGACGAGGCTTTTAGTCTTTGTGCAAAACTAGGATGTGCTGATTCTACAATTGCTCGATTATATCAAAGAAAGAGTGTTGCTTATTATTTAGGATTCAGAGAATTTGACACCTCATTAAATTATACCGATTCAGCTATTTATTATTACCAGTTAGCTTACGGAAAAAATCACATTATTACAATCAATTCATATTACAACAAAGGTGCTATCCAGTCCTCTATAGGTAGATATACAGAAGCAAAACAAAGTATTGGCGAGGCAATCAGTTTTCTCTATACTATTGAGAACTCACAAAACAAAGATTCTATTTGGGTCAATTGGAATTTCGAGTTAATGAGAATAAACCGAAGGCTAGGAGACTTTAATGCAGCATTTACGATAGGTAAATCAATACTAGGTAATGATTTTTTAGTTCCAATTATCGAAAGACGAACAAAAATAGCATTGGGATTAACACTTATGGATCATGCGCGATATAATGATGCGAAGAAATTATATTTAACTTACTTAAACGACTCAAGATATTCAGACAATATAGCTATTCGAGGGAATTTAGGATTAGTTCACCTAGCATTAGGCGAAATTCCATTAGCAGAACCGCTTTTGTTAGAGAATTACAACCATCGTTTTGATCGACATAAAGTTGGAGTTTCAAAAATCACAAAAGAAAACCTCTCCAACTCCCACGCCAACCTCCTCCAACTCTACCTCCAAAAGAAAGAATACGACGAGGCGGAATACCACTACGCCGAAGCACTACGCTTGCTGCTGGAAGTAGACAGTACCGGCCGCCGACCCCGTTTTGCGGAGATATACTTCAAAAAAAGTAAGCTGGAGCATGCGCTCGGCAATTACGACAGTAGCCTCGCTTTTCTCGAAAAAGCAATGCAAGTCGTCGCGCCAGAGTTGAAGGAAACAGGGGCGGAAGAAAACATCAGTATCATTGGCCCTTTTAAGCGGGTGTTGGAAATTATCGGCTTCCGCGCGCGAGTGCTCGCCAGCCAAGGAGACAACCAGCGCGCGCTCCAGGATGTAGCCCTCCTTAATCGCTTGGTGACGCAGAGTAGACGAAGCTACCAGTCATCACTCTCCAAGTTTTACCTCATCCAGCAGGTGATGCCGGTTTACGAATTGGGCATCCTACTCAATCGTCAATTGTATGCCCAAACGGGCAAGCGACAGTACCTAGAACAGGCTTATGCCCTCAATGCCCGTAATAAAGCGATCTTACTGCTGGAAAGTTTGCAAAGTGATCGCGCTATGACTTTCGCTAAACTGCCGCTTTCGGTGCAGGAAGACGAGAAAAACCTGCGTGATGAACTTACCGAACAGGAGCGCCTACTCTACGTCGCCTACCAAAAAGAAGAGGCTTTTGACAGCCTGCAAAGTGTCGTCTTCGAAAAAGAACAGGCTTATTTTCAGTTTATCCAGCAGCTTGAAAAAAATTACCCCGCTTATTATCAGCTCAAATACAGCGCTGACAAACCACCATTGGTAGCCGATGTTCAACAGCAGTTGTCCAAAGATCAGGCCATGATCGAATACTTTGTGGGGCAGGATAGTATCTACACCTTCCTTATGGATGGCAATGCGCTACAAGTGTTTTCAAAAGCCACTCCCGAAGGGCTAACCGATTCTGTGGAGCTGTTCCGAGAGTTACTCACCAATGGCATCGAAAAAGATTGTGAACAAGCCTATATCCAACTGGGCCGCTACTTCTATAATCTACTATTAGATCAGCCCTTAGCGCAACTAGATGATCGCAAGAACCGACTAGTGATTATTCCCGACGGGCTGCTCAATTACCTTTCCTTTGAAGCCTTGTTGTACAAAAATATCGAACAGCTGAACGGTGCGGAAGGATTCTTAATCGAAAAATACGCGTTTAGTTATGCTTACTCCAGCAAACTATTACTGGAGGAGGAATACTATCCACGTTCTGCTGAAAAAGGCTTCATTGGCTTTGGCATGGAGTACGATGATGCTACGCTGGATTACCTCAAAGAGATCGACTACACCAAGATCCAAGAGATCGACACCACCTTTACGTTGCCCTGTGGTTTCACGCTGGATACGACTCGGCGCTACCTTGGCAAGCTTGCTTTTTCTGACAATGAAGTCCGCGATATTGTTGCAATTACGGAAGGTGATAGCTGGCTCAACGAAGAGGTAACCAAAGAGCGATTTCTGCAAGAGGCTACCGACTACAACTTGCTGCACCTCTCTATGCACGGTAGTTATGACCTGGAGTTTCCAATGAATTCTGCACTCATCTTCACACGAACAGATTCTTCCGATTTGTTTCTGCGAGCTGCCGAAATCTATGGCTTGGAGCTTACGGGAGAAATGGCCGTATTGAGTGCCTGTAACACGGGCTACGGTAAGCTTCAACCCGGGGAAGGCCCAATGACGCTGGCCCGAGCTTTTCATTATGCTGGTATCCCTTCTGTAGTGGCTAGTTTGTGGAGTATTCCTGACAATTCCTCGTCAAAACTCATGAAGTTGTTTTACGAACAACTGAATCATGGTTATCCCAAAGATATTGCCCTCCAAAAAGCGAAATTGATCTATCTAAAGGACGACCAAATCAGCAGCCCAACCAGCCGTCAGCCAGTACACTGGGCACCTAGCATTGTGATTGGCAGTGTGGACCCCGTAAAGGTGCGTTCCGCTTCTCCCTGGTGGCCTTTATTGGGCGTTATGGTGGTAGGATTAGGCTTTTTGATTGTATTTGTTAAACGAGAGAAGTAATTACCTTTGCCAAATGAAGAACCTGATCATTTGCACGCTAATTGTGCTCAGCATCGGCCTCACGGCACATGCGCAGCAAGCCATCCAATATACGTTAGACCTTAATAACATTCAACACCATGAGTTGAATATCGAAGTCTCCTTTCCTTCCTTGCCGCCGCAACCATTGGTGGTACGAATGCCA
Organism: Lewinella sp.; assembly: GCF_050633125.1. Classification (NCBI taxonomy): domain Bacteria; kingdom Pseudomonadati; phylum Bacteroidota; class Saprospiria; order Saprospirales; family Lewinellaceae; genus Lewinella; species Lewinella sp. The sequence goes on along the minus strand of NZ_JBOEFX010000014.1, from coordinate 395 downwards.
ACGGCGTCGCCCGGGCGGTATGCTACTCATAATTTTGCAAAAAACGTTTATAGTGTAGAAGCTCACACTCAAGACGGCAAAGTGTTGGCGGTAAGCAGAACTGGCTTAAATCAATGGACAGTAGCAGGTCATAACGGCAGTGCTGTATTCAAATATACACTTTTCGCTAATCGTGCTGATGGTACTTATGCCAAGGTAGACAACCGTAAGTTGCACCTCAATATGCCGGCCACCTTTGTATATGGAGTGGGCCTCAATGATCGGCCAGTGGAATTGTTGATACCATCAGATCAGCAACCAGATTGGCAGGTAGCGACTCAGCTACAGCGAGTGGGTGGCCGCCGCTTCAGAGCACCTGATTACTACTATTTCTACGACAGTCCCACCTTCGTAGG
>NZ_JBOEFX010000013.1:61398-62238 GCF_050633125.1 Lewinella sp. | reverse complement strand
CATTACATCTGACACACCGCCCTTGATTTTAGGTTATCCCAACAATGAAGGCATCCTGATTAAAGAAGGTGCGAGAGATACATTTGGGGCGAACAGGAGAACAAAGTACACCTTTATCCGCAGTAAAAATGGGAAGGTAGTTTCTTTTGTGGTTGCCTCTGAAGGGACTGTGAAAGACATCTTATTTGAAAAAATAAACTAATGCCCCAAAAAAAACATGAGCAATAGCGCCCTGCGGGACGCTACTGATTGCTGGTCGGGGGAGCAGTGTTGTTTTTGTTAGTTGACCTATGGGAGAGCAGGCCAAAGGCAGACCGCTAATCTAAAATCCATTGCCCGACTTCACTGAAGAAGTATAAATAGAATAGCAAGATATTCAAAACCAGCCCGATCAGTCCAACCTTTAAAGCATTAAGGCGAACTCTGATTTCTTTTACCCATACGATGGTAGCAGTCAATAAGCCCCAGAATACACTACCGTATCCGCCAAGGATGATAGCTATCATGCTAATCTGTACGGTGATTCCTTTTAAAAATCTAGCGTCTGATTCAATCGGTAATCTTCCTTTGTCAATGACTTCCTCCAAGAGGGGTATACACCAAACTAAACCAGCGAATAAAATTAGGTAACTGAAAAACATGTGAGTAATGACAAGTGTATTAACCACCTCTCGTCTTATTCGATGGGTTAGGCTGAATGGGTCTTGTTCTTCAAATGGAGTAAATACGTTTTTCATAGCGATAGCTGTCGTTTGAATAAAAACGAATCCCAAGCGTATGTATTTTCGTGTTAAAAAGTACGTATCGTACCCACTAACGCGCAAGGCGAAGCCTGGAGCA
>NZ_JBOEFX010000013.1:0-61388 GCF_050633125.1 Lewinella sp. | reverse complement strand
ACCAGACAGCCTGGTGCCGTAGTCGCGTTTGCAACGCAACGCGACTACCGGCATGGCCCCTAAGAAGTGAAAATATTCGATTCTGAATGCTGCCGATTGATCGACTGGTTAAAGATCTGTAACATGCGTTTGGCGATGCCTGTCCAGCCGAAATTGCGGCGTGCAAAACGCGCACCTTCTACCGAAAGTTCATTGCGTAGTTGCTGATACAGTAAGGGCATAGCGCAAATGGCACCAAACTCCAAGGGGCGGTGCGGATCAGCGAATAAGCCTTGGTTGCCAAAGTCCAGCAAGTCTTTCAGGCCGCCATGGACGGTAATGACGGCGGGGGTTCCACAGGCCATGGCTTCTATGGCCACCATGCCAAAGGGCTCGTATCGGGAGGGCATCGCAAAAATGCTAGCGGCACGATAAATATTGGCGAGGTCTTCGTCTGAGATGTAGTTTTTCCAGATAATTTTATCAGCGATGTTCAATTCCTTGGCGAGTACTTTGAGTTTGGCCACTCCTTTACTGTCCTGTTTGGAACCGTCGCCACCAACGGCTGCTACAAGGCGAGCTTCGGGTTTGAGTTCCAGGATAGTAGGCATGGCTTTTAGCATTAGGTCATAGCCCTTGTTGTGGGCCATCCTACCCAGGATAAGAATATCAAAAGGCTCCATGTCGTGATTTTCCCGGATGCGGTCGACCTCTCGGGATGGGACGGGGGTAAAGCGATTTTCGTCAATTCCGGGAGGAATCATGGAGCAGTTCCGCGCCAGCATATCATACTGCTTGGTGAGCAACTCTACCTGTGGAATGGTAGTTGCAACAACGTGGTTACACATCTGGTAAACGAAATACTCTTTCCGGATTCTCTCCTTGAAGCGGTAGGTCGTTTCCATCTTCTTTTCATCCATATCGTTACCCATCGAATGTTGTTTCCACCAACCTAATGAGTGGGGAGTATGGACGTGAGAAATGCCCAATTCCTCCGCGATTTTTTGGCCCGCCCAGCCAGCATCCCAATAGTGGGTGTAGACGATATCGTATTGTTTGCCCGCTTTGCGGATAGCGGCCAGAGTATTAGTTACAAACTGACCAAGATGGTCATGCATATCTTCTTTGCGAATAAATTCTTTGCCTCCAAAAGGAATACGCCAGACTTTGTAGTTCTCGTTGACCTCGTCGTATTCAGGTTGGTCTTCAAACTGGCGGGTCAATAAATCTACCCTTTTACCCAGGCGGCTAAAACGGTCGGCTAGCTCTAAAACATAGACGACTTGGCCACCGGTGTCAGGTTTACCCAACTCGGGCTCGGCAGCAACGTATCCGTGGAGGGAAATCATTAAAATGGATTTCATTTTTGTGGTTTTTTAAGTTTATCAAATAAGCTTACCTGGTAGGGGGAAAGGGGCTTGTTAGACAATTTTAAGTTGATGGCAAGCAGCGATGTATTGAGCCGCCGACCATGCTTGGTAGACTTTTCCCATAGGGTTGCCCGTTTTGCCATGTGCCCATTCGGTAAACTCCCACTCGCCGCTAATGCCTGCTTTGTTGATGAGCGCTAGTTTGTATAGCTCACTCATGGCCATCTCGTGTTGTCCGAGTTTTTCAATAAACTGCACCCAGAAAGCACCGATAAAAGGCCAAATACCACCATTGTGGTAGTGGTTGGGCAGGTTCAGTAGGTTGACAGTGTAGTATGCACGCCAATCTGGGTCACCAGGGCTTACTTCAGGGTAGACATTGCGGATGGGGAAGGGGTCATTCATACCAACCCCAAGCATAAAGCGAAGCGACTTGTGAGCTTTTTCGGGGTCAATTACATTGTAGAGGTAGGCCAAAATATTGCCGTAACTATCACAGCGCCAGCTGAAATCAAAAGGCGTAATTTGGGCAAGGAGGTACTTGGTATCTCCCAGGGAATACTGCTGGTCGGCAAAATCAAACCGCTGCTTTGTTTCTTGTTGGGTACTCGGCCAGAAGTTCGTAACAATCTCCTTACGGATAACCTGTGACCACCTTATATAATCACCTGCTTTGCTGTGGTCTCCCAGAATCTCTAGCAGACGGCCAAAGCAGACATTGGCTCGGTACCACAGTACTTCGTCGTAAAGAACGTGGTAGCTACGACCGAAGAGGTCTGTCCAGTCACCGGCTTCAGGGATTTCCAAAAGTGCGTCGTTGTTGGAATCGTGGGCACTGAGCCAGTCCATTGCTCGTTGTAAATCTGCAAAATGTTCCTTTAAGAAATCAATATCACTGGTTGCGCGGATGTAGTCGTGGAAGGCAATGATTACCCACAATCCACTATCAATAGAACAAATGCCACCCACGCCAGAATAATCCGGACTTTGATCAGACAAACGGACGTTGGCGGGAATTTGGCCATTAATGGAGATGTTGTCCATTAGTGTAACGAGTGTTTGTCGTTGGCATTGGTGAATTTCAGGATCATTGACCAAACTCAGCGAACCAATAACGGTAATGGCCCCATCTCTGGCCCAAACGGAGTGGTAGTTTTCGTCGGTGCCTTCGGCTTCGTTGTATTCAATAGGGCAGGCAAGAAAACCGAGGGGGGAAATATTCTTCTTCAAGGCTGCTACCGCCTGATGGTAGCCTTCTAGGATCAATTCATACTTGGTGTCCTGATGATGAATGGGATGGTCGGTTTGCTGCCGCAGAAAGTGTGCTTCAGGAACTGGGGTGAGCGTCTGTACCTCTTCGAGTGCTTCTTCGGGCAGGATTTTATAAAATACCAAACCTTCGACTACTCCGGTATCTCGGGGGTGTTCTGCGTGGTAGACCTGGAGGTATTTGGTGATGTGATAAAGTTCTTCTCTGGCGTTACTTACGGCAATGCCCTGGATACCTTCTAGTTCAAACATAGCGGCATCGTTGCCACTGTCGCCAGCGACTAAGGTTTGGGCTGTGCTAAGTTCAAGGTGTTTGAGCAACCATTGCAAGGCATTGCCTTTGTTGGCCCACTTGGGAAGGATGTCAAAGTATTTGTCGCCAGAATAAACCAAGTTAATGTCGAGGCCGGCAGCAGCAAATGCTTTTTCAGCTTGGCGTAATTCCGCCGGTTCAGCACCATGAAAGAAGTAGCTGCGTTTGTAGCCATGCTGATATTTGCGAGGCTGTATCTCAATAGGGAAAGGGAGCGAAGCGACCGTTTTCTCTACCAGCTCTAAATCCCACCCTTCATCCAATATCTCATTGAATTCTTTGAGTACTGCCCCTCGATTAAAATCATAGATATGCGTACCTACTCCGCTGATGATGAAGTGGGGCTCGGGGAGCACTCCCTTTTTTATCAGGTTGAGGACATCTCTATAAAGTCGGCCGGTATTGTAGGTGAGGAGGGTATTATGCTGATCACGGTATTTTTCCCAGATAGCGGGAAAGTTTCCATTGAGGCTTCGAAGATCAATTAGTGTATTGTCAATGTCAAAGGATAGCAATTCAATATTGCTTGTTGTAGGTTGGCTCATAAAATAGCTGAAGTAAGATAAATAAACTGTATTAGAGGGTCACCACGGAACATTGTCTGTGGTGATTTCCGATCAATTATTTATTTATACCGACTATAAGCTTGACAGGAATATAAACAATTTACGGGAACCGGCCACTACACAGTGATGGCCACCCATTGTTTTGTAACCAAAGGAAGGAGGTGTAAGTTCGTTTTGGAGAATGACTTTGTTTTTTACAAAGGGGTCACTTGCATAAACACAAAGCCATTTTGCTCGTAAAGCACCCGCAGCTGTGGGTGCCAACTTAATTGTTCTTCCTTGCGAATATTTTTAGTGACAACATAAACGGTTTTGTCCGCTTTGCCCGAAAGTAACCATTCCCTGTCGGCGTGTTGAGGGTGGGTGGGAGGCTGCTTGCGACCATAAAACAAGTGGGCGTAACTTTTGAAACCGACGGTCAGCAAGTAACAATCTTCCTGTTGCTTACTTTCGTAAAAACGAATGGCAGCTCCCTGGCTATACTGTTCTACTTTGGGGATGTAAACCAGGCTGAGTAGCTCTAACCCCAGCAAACAGGTGGCTAAAAGCCCGAAGATGGCCTTTCGTGAACGGCCAAGCAACCATAGACTGACCATTATTCCCAACCAGAACAAAATCCCTAGCAACCACTCCCATCCACCCCAATAAACGTCGGATTGGAGGTTGGCTACCGCAAAGCGGTCTTTGATCATGCCGCTTTCTATGATAGTCGTTTTGTAACGATCCACCAGCGGCAAGGCAGTGAAGAGAAGCCCCAAGACCGTACCGATCAATCCAATGCTCCACTTGAGCCAAGCGGGGAAAGAGGCGTCGCTTTTCTGCCAGTGCCACAGGCCCAATGCGCCCAGATAGGTGAGGGGAAAATAGCACAACGAAGAATAATGAACAATCTTGGTACGAACCAGCGAAAACAGCAAGAGCACCACCCAAAACAGGATTTTCATCCACTTGCCTACTTCTTCCTTGGCTACTGGTTTGCGATAAGCATACAAGAAGAAAAGTGAGGCGGGGAAACACCCCAAAAGCAGGACGATAAAATGGTAATAGAAAGGCCCACCGTGGCCTGCATCCTGTGTTTGTAACAAGCGAATCTGATAGACGATAAAATCAAGGACGACTTCGCCGCGGCCCCTGGCTACTTCAACTAAAAACCAGGAGGCACCTACCGCCAGAAGGCTACCCGTAAAGCTCATGATATGTGACCAATGCAGCAAGCCCTTAAACCGATTACGGCCCCAATAAATGAAGTAAACGAGCCCGAAAATAAGCAAAGCCACCGGCCCTTTCGTCATGATCCCCAAGCCGATAAATAACCCACTCAGGGCCATCAGGCGCACCCCACGGAGCGGCTCCTGATGCGTCCGAATGAGGAAATAGATGCCCGTGAAAATGAAGAAGTTGAACCAAGGGTCAATGATCCCCGACTTGAAGTAAAAATGAGGGAGGAGCGAGGCCGCATATAGCCCAGCCCACCACCAGCCAAAGCGCCGATCATGCCAGCGGGTACCCATCAAAAACAAGGTCATAAGGCTCAGTATACCACAAAGCGCATTGGGCAGGCGGGCAGCAAATTCATTCACGCCAAAGGCTTTCATACTCAGGGCCTGCATCCAGAAAAACAAAGGGGGCTTCTCTTGAAAAGGCTGGTAGTTGATTTGTACGTAAGAGTACTCGCCTGTAGCCAGCATTTCACGCGCCGCTTCCGCAAAGTTGATCTCGTCCCAGTCAAAAAGATGCACACTACCCAGGTAGGGCAGGAAGATCACAGCCGCCAGTAGCGCCAGGAGGAGTAAACTTTTAGTCGAATTAGAAAGATGCAATTGGAAGTTATTTATTCTTTAAGAGTGGTTCTACTTGCCCTAGAGCAAACACATCCAATGAAGAATTTACTAAAAAAAAATAGGATAGAACACTGATCTAACGGATGAAACGGATCAAAACAGATTTTTTATTTTTTTATTGAATAGGCCGTGATAATCCCGTTAAATCCGTCAAATCCGTGTTCTATTAGGTCATATTAGTCGCTGAGAAGTTTTGCCTTACCAGCAAATTTCTCACACTTTCAACCTCCCATCCCACCATTTTCTACTCGTAAACCACCGATGGTACGTCACCAACTGATACACGCCAATAGCGATGCTTATCCCTAAAACAGACCCCACCCACACATCCGCCAGGAAATGCATCGACAAGTACATCCGAGAATAACCAACCAGTAGCGCCAGTACAAAAAATACGATAGATAGCCACGGCTTTTTACAAAATACACTGAGCAGAAAAAAGAAACTAAAAGCCAGTGTGGTATGGCCGGAAGGAAAGGTATTGTATTCGTGCAACCTCACGCCTTCTACAAAATGAAGCGGCGCGTTGAAGTATTGAAAAAATTTGAAAGGACGCATATCATTCACTACAATAGCTTTGAGGATGCTTACCGTCAGTGCACAAATGCCAATATTCAGCCCCAATATCAGACTATAGCGATATTTGAAGAACAATAAGCCTATTATTACCGTACAAGCAACTAGAGGTTCACCTAATTTAGTGATCCAATAGAAAAAGTGATCAAAAAAAGGAGAATGATAATGGTTGATGAACAAGTGGATTTGCCCCTTTCCAAAATACAACCAAATGAATAGCACTGGCAAGAGTACCATCAGGTAAAATCCTAAAAATGGAGCACTGCGGTGATTTAAAGCTTTCAATGGGTACGGTTAAGTTAGTTTGCAGCTGCCAAATTAAGGAAAGACTGACTCAATTTTTGGGAATCGTTAACTTATCCTTATTTTGCTATCCGCACTGTGCTTAAGTTTACCTTTTATGACCCGTATTAATGAATCAGAAAATAGCTAATGGGGGATACTAATGTCGATAATGCCAAAAGCCCCACCTTTAATTTGCCTGATAGGCAGTGGGAGTATTTGTTAGACCGATTGAATAAGGAAGAGACCTTGCTTTTTGTCGGTCCAGGGATATTACCCTTTCCTGGCTACGATTCTCTGGAGGATGCCTTGTGCAAATACCTTCAAGATAAGAGCGGTGAAGAAATGGCACCTTTCATTGATAAATTCTACAGGGACGATAAGTTCTTTATGCTCAATGACCGGGATAAGAATGAGAGCTTATGGAATTTTATGTCGTATTACCGCGACTTCTTCAAAGAGCATAAGGAAGAGTTGGCTGAAGCCAAAAGTGTTTTACGCAAATTGGCAGAAATCCCTTTTTCTACCATTGTAACCCTTAGCCCCAATACCTTGATTGAGGAGGCTTATGGTGAAGACTTTGCTTTTCATACCGATTTTTATAATAAAAAGAAGAAACCGAAGGATTTTGTGCCGGGTCGAAAAGATGACCCTTTGGTTTATTATATGCGAGGCAAAATGACGGCTGATGAAAGCATGGTTATTTCGCATAATGACCTTTTTGATTACCTGGAGTCCATCTATGAGGCCAAGAGTATGGATGCGGATTTAAAAAACCTGCTAAAAAACTCTAAGTACTACATTTTCCTTGGCTTGCCATTGGAATCCTGGTATATGCAACTGTTGGTAAGGATGTTTGATTTTCACGTAGACACTCCTCGGGTTTTAGCGCTTAAAAGATTTCCAGAGCGTTTTTGGGACCAGAAAACAGTTTACGAAGACCTTTATAAACTTAAGTTTTACGATAGTAAGAGCCTGGATTTTATTGATCAATTGCACCAGCGTTGTGAGGATGCCAACTTATTGAAAGAGGTGACAGGAGGGGCTGCAACGGCTAACTTTGATCGCGATGCCGAGCAATTTTTAACCCTGTTGAAGGCAGGACATCATGAACAAAGCCTGAGTGTTCTGGAGGAGCTTTCGGTGAAATACCTGTCAGAACCTGCAAAGTACAGTGAATATTTTGGAGACCTGACGCTTGGAGCCAGTAACTACCGCTCGGCTCACCGCAACTACAATATCAACCTGATTACCTATGATAAATTTCAGGTAGAAGAAGCCAAGCTGACTTCTTTTCTGAATATGCAGTTTGCTAACCTTAAAGCCTTGGTCGATGAGTAAAAGTAAACGTTACCCAGGGCCAAAACCTTTTTCCGCTGATCAGGCCCACTTGTTTTATGGGCGGAAATCCGAAGCTCATCGCTTACGCAGGTTGATTGAAGACAAACAACTGACCGTTTTGTACGGCCGTTCCGGGTACGGAAAAAGTAGTTTGCTTAACGCAGCGGTATTGCCCAAAATGGAGGAGCAGGGCTACCATCTGATCAATGTCCGCCTTGGAGCCTGGACCCCACAAAGCACCAATACGCCGCTGCGGAGTACCGTACAGGCCATCGCAGAAAACCCGACCAATCTGGACAAGACCATTCTTGATGATTTGGTTCAGTGGGATAATTCCTTGTGGTACTACACCAAGACATTCTCTATCAATACCAAAAGGCCCAAGCTGCTTTTTGTTTTCGACCAGTTTGAAGAACTTTTTACGTACCCAAAAAAGGAAATCGAACTGTATGAAAATAGCTTGGCAGAGTTGTTGAAAACCAGTTTGCCACAACGATATCGCGATCAACTTAAACAAAAGAAGGAGTTAGAGGGGCACGCGCAACGAGATTCGGTCTTCCAAAGACTGGATATCAAAATTGTCATTGCTATACGTTCCAACCGTTTCCATTTATTGGAGCGCTTGTCTCCAGCTTTGCCCGATATTTTGCAAAATACGCTGGAACTGGATGCGCTCGAACGGGAAGGCGCCCGCAGTGCTATCGTAGGGCCAGCAGCAGAAAAAGAAGGTGATTACGACACCCCTCCTTTTTCTTATGCCCCGGAAATCCAGGAAGAAATTCTTGACTTTCTAACCCAAGAGGGAAAAATAGAAGGTATTCTTCTCCAAATGCTGTGTTCTTATTTCGAACGACTCATTATTAAAGACCCGCAGAAGAAGTCGATAGAAATATCCGACCTCTTGGTTTCTACAGCTAAGAATGATGAGTTTGGTAATGGGATGGAGGAGATCGTCGACATCTATTACCGCGACCGTATTGATGATTTACCAGATGAGCAGGAAGAGACCGTTAAGCGTTTTATTGAAGACAATCTGGTGCAAAAAGTTGGGAACGGAGGGATGCGCCTGAGTATGCACCAAGCCCAGATCAAAGAACGATTTGGTATTGAGGCAGAAACCTTGAATGCATTGGTTTTTAATGGCCTATTGCGCACGGAGCCTTTCCTTCGTGGTGGCGTAACTTATGAGTTGACCCACGACCGTCTCATTACCCCTGTATTGAAATCCAAAGCAGTCTTTGATGCCGGAGAAGCAGACCGGCTAAAAGAACAACTGGAAGAAGAGGAGCGTAAAAGAAAAATAGCAGAAGGGCTACAGTACAAAGCAGAAGCTGCCATGGCGGAAGCCGAAGAGGAGAGGGCACGGGCGCAAGTAGCTGAAGGAGAAGCCAAAAAAGCCCAGAAAATAGCAGATGAGGCCCGAACTAAAGCAGAAGATCAGCGACAACAAGCACTGGAAGCTAAAAATATAGCAGAACGCAATGAGCTTAAAGCCAAACGACTGGCCTGGATATCAGCGGTCTTGATGGTGCTCGCCGTCGCTACAGGAGTATGGGCCGTGACTAGCTTGAGAACAGCACAAAGTGAAAGGGCAGAGAAAAACCTGATTCTTTGTAAAGAGTATCTCGTGGATGCCCGCCGCCTTATCATCGCCAATTATTGCGATTCAGCAGAGGACAATTTGGATAAAGCGAAATTCCTCATTGAAGCTTATGGTACCGATGGAAAGGAAGAGGTGTCGAGAGCTTACACAAGGGAAAATAAAACACTTGAGCGATTGAATGCGCAAGTGAAAAACAAGAAAATCCAAGGAACATGCAACTGAAAATAATCCTGTTTATCGGCTTCTTGAGCGCGGGCTTGTTTTCTTATAGTCAAAACGAAGCTTACGGAGCATTTGAGCCTTGTGACGAAGAATTACTTTGCCAGGATTTTCTGAAAATTCTCGATAGTACTAGGTATTATTTATCCATAGAAAAAGGTGGATTGGCCTACAGGCAACTGAAAGCATTGGAAGCTTGTGATAAATGCCCGGAACATCAAGATGATCTTGATGCTTTAAGTGATCAGATTATTAAAATATTTGGAGAACAAAACGAAAGCCTCAATGAACTGGTAGTAGAACAACAAGCAACCCTTAATGCACTGCAAAAACGAACAGATGATCTACGCAGAGAACGCAAGAAAGTAAACCAGCAACTTGTCATCAACGAAAGAATGACAAGGGACGCACTGGTGACTAATTACTTGCGCTTGGCGAATAACTATTACAATCAAGGCACTGAGATCGGTCTTGAAGAAGCACGGTGGCTAACAGATTTTGTTTACAATTATGTAGATAGTACGCATCATGAGGTTCGGAAAATGATGCATCGTCTGTTGAATAATCAATTGCTGGAATATATCGATTATGACCCTGACGAAGGGCTGTACGATTACAGCTATGACGAAGAACAATTGGCTTATTCCCGAATTGTAACTGTAGACTGGTCGCCAGATGGTCAATGGTTAGCTGTAGGAATGGACAATGGCCGTATAGTTATCTTTCAGGAAAGTGGAGAGGTCGTTTTCGACGAAGATATTTCAGAATATGATATTTCCGATTTAAACTGGAATTTAGAAAGCAATATTTTGGCCTTTATCAATGGGGGAACCTCCGTGAATTTCCTTAAGGCTTCACCTCAAGGATGGACCTTAACAGATCGAAGCCTAAGTTTATTGAATACGGCAAGTACAGTACGGTGGTCGCCTGTGGTAGCAGATGAGCTAATGGTGTCTACTTTTGACAATGTTATCTATCTGTATGCAAAAGAAGAGGTTTCGCCTAGGCGTACCTATTCAGGCGGGCATGATGATTGGATCAGAGATTTGGCGTGGTCGCCGGATGCTACTCGTTTCGTGTCTTGTGACGATCAAGGGTACGTGGTTATATGGCAAGTAAATACCGGCGAGATTGCCCATCGTCGGAGGGGACATACTGATTATGTTCGCACGGTAGATTGGCACCCTGAAGGGCATACTATTATCAGTGGAGGAGATGACAATCAGTTGGTTTTCTGGGATACCACAGGGCAAGTGGTCAACAGGTTGACTTTTGACGATTGGGTCTATCAAGTGCGTTATACCGATTCTGGAGAAGAGATAGGTCTCGTTACGAATAGCAATACTTTTTATCGCATTACTGCTGATGAGCGGATACCAACGACCTTACCCAATGGGGTCGACCGCTTTGCTTGGCGCGGTAATTATAATACAGTAGAGGGGAATGACCACATGGTTTTGGCGAAAGAGCCTCCTGCTAACTATATCGTTCCGGAAGAACAAGACCTCCAAATGGGGCGCCTGGCTCCGGGGAACTCAGCACTGGAAGAAGGAAGTATCACGCAAACTGATTGGTCGCCGGATGGTAATTTCTTGGCTTACGTAAAAGGCACCAAACTGGAGATAGTAGATGAGGAAAAAATAACCAGTTTCGACCTTTCTGGGATAGAGATATTCAGTATTGCCTGGCACCCCGGCCTTTCTGAGGCTTTACCTAATAGCAATTTTCTGGCGACAGTAGGTTCTGATAATCAGTTGTTGATCTGGGATGTGTCTACGATGACCATTGTTCAAAGTGAAGACCTAGGGGAAACCTCCCGCGATTTGGTTTGGTCGCCAGATGGTAAACTCTTGGCAATCGTTAATGATATTGGCCAACTCATCGTTTATGATATTGAGTTGAATAAACTCTTTGAAATAAAAATTACCAATGATTATCTACGTGCCGTTGATTGGTCATCGAATGGACGGTTTTTAGTTGTAGGGTCAGATGACAATAGCTTAGTGGTATATGATTGGGAGAGGAAAAGAGTTACCGAACGCTTATCTAATCATACGGACTGGATACGAGATGTGCTATGGCTTGATGATACTCATTTTGCTTCTGCTGGTGATGATAGTAAAACCATTGTATGGGAGCTCTCCGGGCGAGAAGGAAAATATCAGCCTTTACAGATACTTGACCGCGTGAAAGGTTTTCATCTTAGTCTTGCTTATTCTGGGGGAACTAGTGGTGGTTTTTTGGCCGTTGGTAATACAAACAATGAAGTTGGGTTTTGGCGATTGAATGCCACCATGAATGCCCAATTTGACACCTTGCTAACGATGGAGTCTCAAATTCACGATCTGGACTGGCACCCACGTTCTGGTAGTTTGGCACTTTCTACTTATTCAGCGATTCCCCAAGAGCTTGATCGGTACTTGAATCTACAGCCTGCCTACGATGCCGAATTAAAGGAAGTCATTTTTAAGAACTTAAGTGAAGCGTTAAATCCGGAAGGAGGGGGCTTGGCATCTTATTTTTACTTGCCTAAGGTTAAGGTGGCCCCCAATCGTTATGACCAATTAGCCTGGTCGGATAGCGAAAGGATCCTTGCTGTGGTTGAAGAAGGAGGTGCACATGATCTGTATAACCATCTGATGGTGCATGACATGAAAGGCAGGGAATTATTATTTGAATTTGCCTTTTCAGAAGAAGATATTGCCCATGTTCTTTTTTCTCCAAACGAGAAGTACTTGGCGATTGCTCCCGCTCAGGATAGGTTTACGTTGTTTCCTCTAGCCGCATCAACGGATACCATTAACATGGAAATAGAGGGGGAAATTATGGATTGGGCATGGTCCGCCAATAGTCGTTATTTGGCTATTCTCGACCGAGAATACGACGTAAACCTTTATGATGTCACTACTCAAACACTAAAAAAATACGCTAGTAGTATCAGTGATTATGACCTTGGCACTGTTCTTTTTCATCCAACAAATGATCAATTGCTGTATATTCTTAGCCACCAGGGCGTCTATGAGGTTCGGACTAATCGAGATACTGAGGCAAGAAGCATTTACCAGTCGACCACTTTTTCTCTTAATGAAACTGGTGTAGGTGCTGCCCGCGGAACCTGGATCAATGGAGGAGATGAACTACTGTATGTACAAAAAGGAGCTGCTCCTCAGCTGTTAGAGGTTACGGCCGGCAATGCAGCTTTGAAATACACGATGGGTGACCCCGAAAATTATTATGCATGGACAGGAGGGGACGCAAACCTATTGTATGAAATTCACCTTATGGATGATGGTGAGTACTTCTTTAATGGCAATGAGTTGGAATACGCTCGTGCTTGGGACATTGATACAGGTAAGCCAATTTCTATACTGAGAGGTGTCCGGAAGCAAGTAGTCAGAGAAATGAAACTGTCTTCTGATGGCCATTACCTGGCAGCAATGGGGGAAGATTTAATTCCATCAGAAGGAAAATACGAAAGGGGAAGTTCCTCTGTAAGTATATGGGATTTGAGAACTCAAAGTGAGATTTTTGAGCTTTCCATTGGAGGGATCAGGCAAATGGCTTTTTCGCCGAAAGGCAACTACCTGTATACCTACTTTGCGAATGGGCAGGTAGGAATATGGCCATTGTTTACGCCAGAAATCAATTACTATTTCGCCAATTCGGGAAAAGACCGTTACCTCGAACAACTTTCTTCAAAAGATAATCAACCATTTCGTAATCGTATTGAAGAATGGGAGCTGGAAAAAGGGGTCAATTTTCAGGAAGAAGCCAATTTCGAGTTACTCAAAACACGAGAAATCGCGAGAATCCGCCAGAATTGGGGTGAATATTACGTGGATCAGGCTTGGCTAAGTAGTGACAAACAGGTAGCTACCGCACTTTTTGATAAAGCCAGTTCTTTGCATTTTCGGAAGGGAACCAGCCAGATTCGTCCTGTTTCCTCTGATACGCTCGCAATGATTAATATTTGGATTGAGCAAACCTATTTTAGGTTAGGGCAGAAAGATGACCAGGCTGCAGAGGTGGCCTTACGTAAAGCAACGCGATTACAACCCCAGTTGAAGCGCCTGGAAATGTTACACCTGCTACTCGATTGGCAAGAAGGGCAGAGAGAAAAGGTTGTTGGAGCCCTGCTTAATGGCGAAGTTTTAGCCTTGCTCGAAGAATATGCAAATTGGGATCGGCGGGATATTCATCTTCAGGATGAAATTCTTTTTCAACGTCTTACAGCCCTTATGCAATCCTTGCCCGATCCGTTGTCGCCTGCATCGGCACCTCGTTTTGCCGATGAAATACAAGGTTTTTCAGCTCCTGTCCAGGAAGAATTGCTTTTGATGTATTATCGGGTAAATACAGAGCATCCAGCATTGGATACCGATGGCAAGCGGCAGGCATTCTACGATGAAGCGGTCCGCTTTTATGGTGATCGTTGGGAGAAAACACAGCAAGAAGAAAGCAGTCTGGAGGATTATATTCTTTTCAACTACTATTTGCAGCAATTAGAATTGCGTAAAGACAAGACAACAAAAGCAGCAGCAAGTGTTGGTCGAGGTCGAAAAGGAGCAGAGCAATTACTTGTTATTAGTCCTGAAAATATCGGTTATCAGGAAACATACCTCAATATCTTGGCCGAAGAAGCTTTGGTCAAATTAAAGTTGAATGCTCGTAATGCAAGTGATGTCAAGGCAGAGTTGACTGCTGCTAAACAGAGATACGCCACAGTAGAGTCTCCTTATCTAACGATGGAACTGGCGAATGCCAAATTGATACTAGGGGAGAGAAAAGAAGCGTACCTCGATTATTATTCTCTCTTGGAAACCTATGGATACAGCGGCGTTGAAAATCTCATTTTAGAAGAAGTAGGGGCCTTGGCTCGCGGGGAAGTTGCCCAGACTCAAGCTGCGCTACAGCTGTATAATACCTATCGAACAGACAAGCAAGACTTCAGAGAGAGTGTTGTTTATTTTGAGGAAACTGATTTAGAAGGCAATACAGACTTTCTCAACGAGACCTATTGGTCGGCGTACCAAAGTGCCAAAGAATGGTATGAATCTTCAATGGCACTCAATGAGGTAGGCATGCTCCCAAAAGACTCTTTGCTGAGTCATAGTTTGGAGTTTAACCATACGGCCGGAGACTATGTATACATTTTGCTATACACAGGTAGTTGGGAAGACGCGCAGCAACCCGTCAAGGATATGCAAGAGTACCTCTCGCAGTATCGTTGGCCAACAGCAGTAGAAGCTGTTTTGGCTGTTCTCAAAGACGATTGGTCCACGACTCGTAATCGGTTAAATCAAGTCGCTAAGCTCCCTAACGACGGGATTCGGCAAGATGCCTACCCTACTTTGCGAGAGTTTTTACTTAACCTCCCGCCAGGAGTGCAGCAACATCTCAACTTCCAGAAGCGAAGCGAGCAGTGGAATAATCAACTAAGGAATTAAAAAAAGCTGCTGGGGTTTCCCAGCAGCTTTTTTTCTAGTAACTCTCCTGAAAGAAAGCAGGATAGCCATCGACAGAACGATTTCTCAACACCTCGCGGTAATTACTCTGGGTGATTGGTAAGATTTGGAAAGGAACCTCACCGGGATTGATGAAGTCTGCTCCATTCTTTTGAACACCATCGTAATAAGACATGGCGGCATCTTTGTCCTTGAAACGGCGTAATACCAGCACAGGAACGTCATTGCTCTGGCCGAGGTAAACATTGGAGATTCGCAGTTTATCCAAGTTGTGGTATTTACGGTTGTAGTCAGAAACCTTGATCTTATTAGCGTTAAGGTCAATGTCATCTGATTCAAAGACGATGATCACGTAGTGAAGCTCATTGTCTGCAACCTGGAAAGCACCGCTGGTTTCCTGGGTATTACCAGGTAAACTGGCTCCTGCGCCCCCTAAAAGGCGTAAGATTTCCTTCGCACGCGTTTCTTCCGGAGAACTGGGGTAAGTCGCAATGACCTTTTGTAGTTCACTGATATAGGCTTCCTTCCCTTCTGTACTACCGGTACTCATGGCTGTGAGTAGTGCATAGCGAGGTTTTAAAGGGTGCTGCCCAATCAAGCGACCAGCATTGGTTTTGGATTGGGTGATTACCTGCTCAAACTGTCCTTGTTCAAAAAGCTGGTAGACTTCATCGTAAGTACGATTAAGCTGCCGTTCTCCATCCATGAACTCTTGTGCATAGTTGGGGTTTATTAGAATTTGCCCAAACGTAGAGGTAGGGTATTTCTGCAAAATCTTATCCTTGTAGACTTGAGCCTCGCTAGCGTTGTTAAGGTCGGAATGAGCAAGGTAGAGGTAGTACCAACTGTCCAATTCGTGGATGTGCCCAGGGAAACGTTCGTTGAGTTCTTCCAGAATATCTACACACTTCTGGTTATTTTCGAGTCGGTCACGATAGAGTCGACCCAGTTCAAACATGGCCTTTTTAATTTGTAGGCGAGCACCTTCCTGAGCACCATTATCCTTGGGAACATCAGAAAGAATCTTATCGATTTGTTCCTGGGTTAGCAGGTTGAGATCGATTTCTTCAGCTTCTTCTACGGTGTCAAAGCCAGCGTCTGCACGGTTACTACGTCGCCAGTTGTCTTCCAGTGGGCGGTCTCCCCAGCGGCGATCGAATTCCCGAGCACCACGCTTCATCACGCGATCATCGTAAGCGAAGAAGCTAGATTCTGTACGCAAGGAAGGGCCAGCAGAAGGTCCTCCAGACATCGCTACCCGAGCAGTCGACGAGTTAAATTTATCGCGGCCAGTATTGGCATCATCTATTTTACCAACGCCTTTAGCTTCATAGAGCTTCTTCGCAAGCTCGGCTTGTTCTTCCGGGGTCATTTCTGCAATTCTCAGAAGACTATCCTGTAGGGTAATCGTTTCCAGATTGCGAGCAATATCTACCAGGTTATCGCGCAAGCGTTCTGTTGCAGGAAAGCGTTCATCACCGGGATTCATTACGCTAAGTGCACTATCGAAATAGGTCTTAGCAGCAAGGTAATCCTCCTTGGCATAATAAAGGCTTCCAAGGATATAGTAGGCTTCGGCTTGTTGAGCAGCGTTAGAGCTGCCTACACTCAGGCTCTGTTCAAGTAAGACGATACCTTCTGCCTCATTGCCCTGGGCAAGCTGAATGCCAGCCATTGCAAAGTAAATCTGATCTTGATAAAGTTCATTTTTCTCGTCTTTGAGCATGCGCTCCAGGTTGGCGATTGCTTCTTCGGCAGAACCCTTGCCTGATAGGTAAGCGTTTTGCGACATGTTTAGGCGAGCAGCAAACTCCATTGCGTAAGCTGGCTTGTATCTCACTACTTTTTGGTAAGCAGTATAAGCGCCTTCACTATTACCTAGCTGTTGATAAAGCTGCGCCTGAATAAAGGAAAAGCGAGCTTTGTCCTCTTTGTTTTCTGCACGATCAACAGCTTCATCCAAGGCTTGAGCTGCTATATCGTAATCCCCTTCTTTAATTGCCAGGTGTGCCATGGCAACAGCTATTTCACTACGCAAATCGTTGAAAGTAGCCGGGTTTTTCTCCATCTGGTTAAGAATGCGACGAGCTGCATTGTAGTTGTCTCTTTCGATGTAGGTTCTTGCTAGCCACAATTGCCCTTCCTGATAAGCTGGGCGGTGTTTGAGGCGGTATTGGTCGGTATCTCCATCGACACCTCCTGTAACAGGATCTTTCGAAAGGCGGACCATACCTACTGGAGGCAATTCGTCGGTTTCTGTCGCGGCGGGCTCATCGGTAGTAGGGGTAGGCTTTGGTGTTTCATCAGGAACTTCGGGGTCCTTGGGTGGGGTCTTGCCCTGGCGGCGTGCCTTCTGCCTTTGCTTTTTACGTTTTTGAACCTCCCTGTTGTATTTTTTACGAGCTCTCTGACGTTGCTTAGTCGTCAAAGGCTTTTCGCCTTCCAAACCAGCAGACGTACTGGTGTTTTTGCTTCTTCCCGAGTTTCTGCTAGCGCCAGATTTTCCTTTGCGGCGGCTATTTTTTTCTTGCTCGACTTTAGCAGCTTTATCCTCAGGCGGATATTCGTTTAGGAGAAACCGGAAAGCTTTTTCAGCACTTTCGTAATCCTGTTTGAGGTAAAGCGCTTTCCCTGCCAAAAGATAACAATCATCAGACCATTGGCTATAAGGATGAAGGTTGATAACGACGGTTACCTTCTTGAGGGCCTCGTCGACTTGCTCTGCAATGACCTTGGGGTTGTCTACTTCCGTGTATTCGTAAATATCCAGCAACTCAAGATAATTATCCTGATGCTGCTCTGCCAGTTGCAATTTCGAAGCTTCAATGATTTCATTGGCATTGAAATAGCCATTATAGTGAGCAGTGGTATTGTGCCATAACTTACCTACGGTCGTTAGCTCTCCTTTCTTCTTTTGGGTAGTACAAGCCGTAAGTACTACCATGCTGATTGCAATCCAAAAGAGCTTGTTAATCTGTCTCAAGCCAAGTGATTTTTGTGATGAGCAAAGAATTATTCACTTATCTTTGCCGAAATTCTAACAAAGGTATTTTTAATTGTCCATACTTCAAACCCTAAAGAAAGTCGTTTAAGTCTCCAAATCATTGATTTTAACGACTGAATGAAGAATGTGTCCAATTTAATCCACCTTAGTAAACGTGGAAAAGCAGGTAGAAGTATAGAATACTATGGAAGATTTAGAGGGAAAACAAGGAAGTAGCGCCTGGCAGCGCTGGAGAGCTAGCCTCAACAACCGTTACCGAATGTCGGTAATGAACGAAGATACTTTTGAAGAGGTGCGTTCTTTTCAGCTTAGTTTGATGAATGTTTATCTGGCACTGAGCAGTATTGTGGTATTGGTGGCATTAATCGTCGTTGTGCTGATCGCCTTCACGCCATTGAAAAAATACTTGCCCGGTTTTGGTGATGTGGTTGCTCGCGAAGAATTGATGGAGCTATCCTCTGAAATTACTTCCCTTGAAAGGGAATTAGAAGCTCAAACAGCCTACGCTGATAATTTTCGCAACCTCTTATTGGGGAAATACCAATCGGTATTAGAATCACAGCAAGGGATTGATTCTGCCGCTTTAGAGAACCTGGATAATATTGAAGAAGTCACCATCTCAGCAGAAGAAATGCAGCTGCGCCGAGAGATGGAGCTGGAATCTGTAGGTGCAGCTGCACGTAATGCCCGCCAGCAACCTATCTCAGGTAGTCGTGATATTCCGTTGGAGCAATTGTTTTTTGTTGCCCCGATACGGGGCGAAATTATCGGTGGCTTTGAGTTGGATGAAAACCACAATGGGGTCGATATTATTGCAGCTAAAGGAACAGCTGTCAAGGCTGCAATGGATGGCTTTGTTATTCTTTCTGATTATACTTATGATACGGGGTATACTATAGGAATTCAACATCAAAATGGCGTGATTTCTTTTTACAAGCACAACCAAGAGTTACTCAAAGAAGTAGGGAGCTTTGTAAAAGGCGGTGAAGCGATAGCAATCATCGGAAACACGGGGCATCAGACAACAGGCCCACACTTACATTTTGAACTATGGTGGCACGGAATTCCCGTCGATCCGGTTGATTATATTAGATTTTAGTAATTATATTGAATTAATGCAGCGATTGAGTAAACGGTTGCTTTAGAGTAAGGAGTGGTAGTAAAAAGACAGCTATTTCCTTTTTGAGCCGAAATTTTACTTTTTGTTTCAAGCCTAATTCAAGGAAGGCGCAAGCCCTTAGTGTATTAAACATTATTTTTTTACTTATATTTGTAATTCAAAGCTGTCCCCAGTAATGTCTTATTTTGCTTTTTTATGCTTTGAAACACTGTATTTACCGTAAAACATAGCCGGCGCAACTACTCGTCGGTTTTTCCATCTGATGCAAAGGTGAGGATGAGCAATTGAATGTTCAACCTATCCGTCCAAACATTTTTTAAACACAGAACTATGCGATACCTGGTATGGCTGAGTTTGGTGTGCGTACTATCTAGAGCAGGATATAGTCAGAATGGAAATGGGATATTATTGAATAATGAACTCATTGCGACACCCTCTGTTCAAAGGAACACACTCCCGACATATTGGCCGGAAAATAATTGTGACCCACTTAATGGCTGTTATGCTATTGTTCAATTTGAAGGAATAGCTTCAGATGAACGAAAAATTGAATTAGCCGAAATTGGCCTTTCCTTTCATAAATACTTGAATAACTACGCTTACCTGGTGAGCAATACACAGCCGGATGACTTTCTTCTACAGGAAGATATGATTCAGGTTGTTCCGCTAGAGGCCCAACATAAAAGGCCAAATGCTCCCCTTAATTTTGGCAGCGGCGAAGAGAATACTACCACCTATCATCTCATTGGCGTACCGTTTCCTGGGGTCAGTCTTTTGCAGTTAGCACAAGCACTTGAAAACGAAGGGGCTTCTATTTTATCGTTCCAAGAGAAATGGCTGACTTATGAAATTGCTATTGATGACTTGTCTCTAGCATTGTCCTGTCCACTTTTGAAGTATACGGAAGCTGCTCCTGTTGCCCCTATTCCGGAAGGGAATATTGGGCGTCTCAGTAGTAGGATTATCCGTTCTTTTACCGGTTTACCTTATACTGGAGAGGGAATGGCAATTGCTATCGGTGACGACGGAGGTGTGGTACATCTTGATTTCCATGGCCGGCTTGTTGATCACACCCAGTACGATACGGGCAGTCATGCGGAGATGACCAGTGGTATGGCCGCTGGAGCAGGGAATATCAATCCTGCTACAGCGGGAAGTGCCCCGGGAGCAATGATTCACCTTTTTGACATAAGCTCCTACACCCATGTAGATCTTGCACCACTTCATTTTGAAGATTTTGGCACAGCAATCACTTCCACTTCATTTGGAGAAGGATGTGGGGAAGTATACGAACAGTCAACCGTTACGATTGACGAGCAGGTATTCAATAACCCACATTTATTACATGTGTTTTCTGCGGGAAATCATGGCACCGATCCTTGTTATAACCCCTACAGTTGGTTGGGTGCCAATGAGTCGGGTAACTATTACGCTACGATTACGGGCGGCCGTAAGGCTGGAAAGAATGTTCTTGCGATAGGAAATATTGATTGGAACGATGAATTATTGTCCAGTAGCAGCCGAGGCCCAACACCTGATGGTAGAATTAAGCCTGACCTTAGTGCTTTAGGGCAAAATGATTACACTACTGGCCCTAATAATTCTTACCGCTATAGTTCTGGAACCTCAGCAGCAGCACCTAATACTGTCGGAGCTTTTGCTATACTCTACGGTTACTACCGGGAAACCCACAATAATGCTTACCCTTCCTCTGCGTTAATCAAGGCACTTGCCTTGAATACTGCGGATGACCTAGGAGTTGCTGGCCCCGATTTTCATTATGGCTGGGGGCGTATGAATGCTCGTAAGGCGCTGGCTAGTTTGCAAGCTGAAAACTACCTTCAAGGAACAATTTCACACCAACAAACGCAGTCTTTTCAGTTGGCGATCCCCAGTGGTGCTCAACGCGTAAAAGTCATGTTGTACTGGCATGATCCTGCGGGCAGTGTGTTGAGTGCCAAGGCTTTAGTGAATGATCTGGATTTGCGGGTAGAAAAGCCGAATGGTCAACAGCAATTGCCTTGGATACCGAGTGCATTCCCCCACCTTGATAGCTTGGGAAGAGCTGCGCTTCCTGGTCTAGATCGCCTCAATAACGTTGAGCAGGTAGTAATTGATCAACCTGCTGCTGGTTATTACAACCTCATCGTAGAGGGATTTGAAGTACCTGAAGGACCACAGAATTACTATGTGGTATATGAAATAGAAATGTCTCCTATGGAGCTGCTTAGTCCTCAGGTAGGGGAGACGTATGTACCTGGTGAAGAGACGATGATTGTTTGGGATGCAGTGACCACTGGTCAATCATTTTCCCTTGATGTTTCGTACAACAATGGTCAAAGCTGGTCTAATCTGGCGACCAACTTGGCACCAACGACCCGTTCTTATGTATGGTCAGTACCGAATAACGCGACCAGCCAGTTGAAGTTTCGCCTCCGCCGGGGAAGCACGACTTTGGTTTCGCAGCAGCGGGGTGTTATATCTTCGGTTCCAGAATTTACGGTAGACTATCAGGATGCCAGCACGGCGCTGGCTAGTTGGGAACCGGTACCTGGTGCGGTTGCTTATGAAGTCTTTCGGCTTGGAGATCAATACATGGAAGTTGTTGGAAATACTACCGCCTTGAGTTTTGAATTAGATGCCGTCATTGGCGAAAAATATTGGCATTCAGTAAGCCCGGTTTTCCCTAATGGCTTGAGTGGTCGTCGTGCGAATGCACAGGAATACGAGCACTTTGGTTGTGAAACGGTGGTAACGCTCGCCTTACAATTTGACCTTTATCCTGGAGAAACCTCTTGGTATATCCTGGATGCTACTGGAGCAATAAGAAATTCAGGAGGCCCCTACACTGGGGTGCCTGCCTTTAGTTACCAAGAGGAGACGATTTGCCTACCGCCTGGCTGTTTTACGTTAGTCGTTACGGACGCTTATAGTGATGGAATGTGTTGTACCAATGGTGATGGCTGGTTCCGCCTTACAGATGGTTTCGACAATGAACTGGTCGCTGGCGGTGAATTTGATGCTATTAGTTACGATCTTTTCTGTGTGGAAGAAAATGGTACTCCACCACTTCAAGCAACGACTACGATTATCAATCGAATTGATTGTTCAGGTGATCTCACAGGAGCGCTGGGCGTAACCGCTACCGGAGGAAGTGGTAGTTACACTTATATGTGGAGTACAGGAAGTCAGCAAACAACGATTACAGGCCTTGGCGCTGGCTCTTATACTGTCCAGATTAATGATGGTACCCAAACAATTACTCGTTCTGTTATGCTGACAGAGCCAGAACCTTTGCATTATAACTATTCTGTAATGCCTGCCATTTGTGCACAAGGAAGTATTACACTTCTGCCTGATGGAGGTACAAGTCCTTATCAAATTGACTGGGCTGATGGAGCAGTAGGAGGTATTCGAACCGGACTTGTTGCCGGTGATTACTATGCAATGATTACGGATGCCAAGGGGTGTTTTACCACCGCTAATATTTCGGTTGGGGGTGCTCCACCTTTGGCCGTTTCGTTAAATGGTCAATCACCTAATTGTCAATTTGCAAATAGTGGCAGTATTAGCGCTACGGTTTCTGGTGGAAGTGGGAATTATTCCTACCTCTGGAGTAACGGTGCTACTGGCAGTAACTTTATTGGCGGGCTTCCGGCTGGAAATTATTCTCTTACGGTTACAGACGGCAACTGTTCAATGGTGGCGTCTATCCAGTTGGTGAGCCCTGTTGGCCTTTCTGTATCAGGAACCAGTGTTGATCCACTTTGTTTCAATGGTCAAGATGGTTGGATTGCCCTTGAGGTAAATTCAGGTACTGCTCCCTTCTCTTATTTTTGGGCAGATGGAAGTCAGGACGCTATCCGTTCAGGATTGAATAGTGGCGTGTATTTGGTAACGATTACAGATGCTGCTGGCTGTAGTGCTGTGCGTGGTTTTCCGCTGGGAAATCCTCAGGAATTGGAGTTAGGCGTAAGCGTTACCCATGCTACTACCGGAGATAATGGCGCTATTGAAATTACCGTCAACGGAGGAGTAGGCCCTTATGCCGTCGATTGGGAGCATGGTGGCCAAGGGCAGCAGATATCGAATCTTTCGCCAGGGCAATATATCGCTCATGTTACGGATCAAAACGGTTGCCAGACCAGTACCGAAGTTTGGGTTAATGATGAAAGTACGGATGGCCCAGGCCTAGTGTATTGTGAGTCTCAGGGAGCAAACACGAACTATGAGTGGATAAGCGCAATTTTTGTCAATGGCAACAATTATGCCAGCGGTAACGATGATGGTTATGGAGATTATACTTCCATTGTTTTGCACCTGCAAAAAGATGCTACACACAACCTGAAGTTGGTGCCAGGCTATACCAGCACGAATTATAACGAGTTCTGGAGGGTATGGATTGATTATAACCGCGACGGAGATTTTGCGGACCCAGGAGAAGAGGTCACATCAATCGGCCCTCGGGCAGGTTCCGTCAACACTCAATTTACACCTCCGGAAAATGCTCAGGGTACTACTCGTATGCGAATTTCTATGCGTTATGGCAGTCCTGCTTCTTATTGTGCGAATATCAGTTACGGTGAAGTAGAGGACTATACCATCGAATGGATAGAAGGTGATAATGCCAATAATGGAAATATGAACCTGCAGACTTGGCCGAGTATTTCGCAGAATACCTCTGGTGTAGGTTTATGGTCTGTTTATCCAAACCCAACAGCGAATGATGCTCAATTGAGCGGTTGGACCAAGACGGAGGAAGATGTAGAAATGTTCTTGCAGGATGCGCATGGGCGTATCATCAAGAAAGATTATATCCAGTTAGATGGCGGTGACTTCACAATGCCAGTGAAAATGGATTACCTGCCACCGGGTAACTACCAGGTAGTAATTCAAGGAGCCACTTGGCAGGAAACGCTACGTTTGTTTAAATATTAGCAAGCCTTTAATGGCAGAGTTGTTGTAGAGGGATGTGGGACGATAGAAACGTCCCGCATCCCTCTGTATTTTTTAAGCCTTCTCTAAATATTGAGCGTATTCCTTTGCGAATTTTTCCACTTTTGGGCGGCTGATCCGCTGAATGTAAGGATTTTCAGGATGCTGAGGATAATAGTTTTGGTGGTATTCCTCTGCCAGGTAGAAGGTGCTGGCGGCAGTGATTTCTGTGGCTATAGCTTGATCATATTTGCCAGTGCTGTTGAGCTTGTCTTGGTAGGCACGGGCTTTGCTGGCTTGTTCATCATTGAGATAAAAAACACCAGAACGGTACTGGGTGCCTACGTCCGGCCCTTGCCGATTGAGTTGGGTAGGATCATGGCTGGCATAGAAGAATTCTAACAATAAATCATAAGATACAATAGCAGGATCAAAATAGACTACGACAGCCTCTGCATAACCCGTTCTGCCGGTTCCGATTGAACTGTAAGTCGGCCGCATTCCTTCCTCACCACCAATATAGCCGGAATAAACGCCTTTTACGCCTTTTACGCGTTCAAATACCTCTTCGGTACACCAAAAACAACCACTGGCAAAAATGGCCTGGCTGTAATCTTCCAATGCACGATCGAGTTGGGCTTCTGCGAGTGTAGGTGTGTCAGAAGCGGAATAAGATGGCGCAGGTTCTTCTGTAGGTGGTGGTACTTCCTGGGCTGTTGTCGTTTGTGATGTAGAAGGATTGCAGGCCAGGAAAATTAGCGAAAAGAGGAATAAACAATACGTAGGTTTCATAATTGTAGTTTTTAAAGGAACGCCACTGTAACAATAATCTGATTCGTAAAGATCAACCTTTTTGATAATAATGACCGCACAAGGACAGTTTAGAGGCTGTCAGCATTTTTTCTGGAATAGGGTTACCTTTGTGATTTAAGTGCAATGAAGTTGTTATGAGCTTACTCTTCCCTATGAAAAATTTATCTATAAATTTCTGTCTGCTGTTCTTGCTCCTTGTCTTTTCGCTGGGTGTTGAAGGCCAATCCGTAGTACCTACGATTGGAGTACCGACCTTTGTCAGTGATGTAGAGATGGGGGAGGGTAGCCTGCTCCTGCTTGGAGAAGCTGCTGAACGAGGTTTGACCGAAAACGAAGGTTTCCGGATAGTAGACCGCCGTCGCCTTGATGCGGTTTTTATGGCGCGAGAAGAAGTCCGCCACGAAGATTACCTGGCCAGCGACCGGGAAAGCATTGCTGCACTGGGTGCTGATTACTTACTGGTCGGTCGGATACTAAGCCGTAAGTTAGCCCCTCGCCAATCGACCTCGCCAGACGGTCTGCCTACGAAAACAGTAAGCTTGCGTTACCAATTAAAGCTAAGTCTGCTGGATGTACGCACAGGCCAATTAATGAAAGCTGAAACTAGCCATTTGGAAGGTTTTCTAAGCACCCAGGTCGGTGAACCAGAAATGGATGCGCCGCTTGAGAGCTTGATTGCTCAGGTTGAACGCAAGGCTGCTGCCCAACTGTCGAAAAAAGTGAGGAGGTTTGTTTTACGAACCTTTCAGGGCGGAATGCAGGTTGTGGATATTTTACATGAAAGCCGAAATAAAATCAATGAGGTTTTGGTGGCAACCACAATGCCAAATTTTTCTGGGCAGGAACTGAAAATTTACTTCAATGAATATTATGTGATCAGCGGCGATACGCTTGCACGGCCGATTGTCTTGGCAGAAGCACGTATTCAGCGGCAAGAAGATCGTTTACTGGAATGTAAAATATTGAAAGGTTCCACCCAGTTGTATGATGCCCGCGAAGAAGGGCACGTCCTTTATGCTGTTCCCGGTGATCAAAAGTCGCATTGGTTAATGAAAATGATGTTTTTGGGACTGGTGGATTAGATGAAAGTGCTCACTGGCGTTCGCGGGATTGTGTATAATGAGTACCCGTGAGCGAAGCGAACACTTCCACGAGGCACGAGTCTCCGTGAGTTCCGACACCTCGGAACGAACACTAAAACGATAAAGAAATGAGAAAATATACCCTATTACTATTGTTTTTCTATAGCTGTATCCAGCTGGTTAGGGCCCAAACAGAACCCCGATTAGATAGTATGCCTGGGTATCAGCCTACCATTATGGTTATTCCCTTTGCGAAACAAGGGGAAGACTGGCGGCAGCAACTGGAACAAGATAAAGTAATGCTGACCGCTGTGACTGCGGTACGCGAAGGCTTCGCAGCAGCGGGTTACAGTACTGTTGACCTACGTGCGCGGTTACGGCAGTTGGCCAACGATCAGACCATTGAGTGGGGCAACCTCACGAGTGTCAAACAAGAAGTGATCGAATTGTCTGGTGCAGATATCTATGTGGAGGTAGAGCCTATTATCAATAACTCTTATAACGGCAGTACAGGTGGCCTTATCATGACGGCCTATGATGCTGTTTCGGGGGTGTCGTTAGCCAATCATACGTCGCATTCCCCTAGTTTTTATACCAAACAGTATGAGCGTTTGGTACAAAGAGCAGCCGAAGAAGGGCTCCCCGAGTTTATCCCGCAGATAACGTCAAGTTTTCATGATATGCTCATGGCTGGGCGTGTGCTGGCGCTGAACATAACCTTGGACCCTTCGGTAAGCTACGACCTGGATAGCCCAGTAACAGGTAGTGACCTGCTACTGGCAGAAGTCATTGCCAATTGGTTGGGCGAAAATACCCTTCGAGGCCAGTACCACCTGCAAGGGATGACGGCCACCAAGATGATCGTCGACCAGTTGAGAGTACCCTATTTGCATCCCACAAATGGCCAGCCTTACCGGGCTTATCGTTTTGCTGTGAAACTTAGGAACTTCCTCCGCGAGTTGGGGTACGACTGTGAACGTGATGTGCAAGGAAACAAAATATTCATTACGCTTAACTAGGTTGCCTGCGATGAAGAAAACAGTAAACAATGAAAGTTGAATACGATAAATACTATCAAACAGAAAACTTATTTGGAAATCCATATCCCGAATTGATAGACTTTTATTCGAGAATAAAAGTCAAAAGCAAACTATTGGATCTTGGTTGTGGACAAGGAAGAGACTCAATTGCTTTGGCAAAATTGGGGTTTGTTGTAACAGGAATAGATAATTCCAAGGTTGGAATTG
Organism: Lewinella sp.; assembly: GCF_050633125.1. Classification (NCBI taxonomy): domain Bacteria; kingdom Pseudomonadati; phylum Bacteroidota; class Saprospiria; order Saprospirales; family Lewinellaceae; genus Lewinella; species Lewinella sp. The sequence goes on along the minus strand of NZ_JBOEFX010000013.1, from coordinate 34,363 downwards.
AGCAGTTAAATGAAATTGCGAAAAAAGAAAATTTGCCATTGCTCGGAATTGTTGATGATATTTTCAATTACTCGAATTTTGGAGAATTTGAATTTATTCTTTTGGATAGCATGTTTCATTTTGGTAAAAAAGAAAGGGTAAAGGAAACGGAATTTTTAAATCGAGTTATAGCCGAATCAAAGCCAAATACATTAATCACCATTTGTATTCAAAAAACGGGTAAGAAATTGGAAATACTTAATTCGATAATTTCAAATAGGAGTGACTTGGAAATCATTCATCAAATCGAATTAATTTACATTTATCATGATGAAGAATCAAATCACCATTCAGAAACAAAGTATGAAATGGTTTCGATAAGAAAGATGAACAAATGAACACGGCACACACTTCCTTAACTAGCTAATTATGCGATTATTTTCATTGATTTTGCTCCTCTCTGGTTTCCTTAACGGAATAGCACAGGACCTTCCCCTGCAATTACGCTTTGCAAAAAGTGTGGAGGAGGATGTTGTACAACGGCTCACGCCAGCTTTGCAGCGTAATGGTGCACTATTAGACAGTCTCTCCGGTGTATTGTTGGAAGCCGACTTGGTACTCGCCCGTGAAGGGCAAATTGAGGGAATGCGTAACCGTTTTGTAGCGGCCTATGACCTCCTGGTTAATTTGAGATTGAGCGGTAGCGACCAGGTGATAAGCACCGCCAGTACTTCGCTACAAGCAACAGGGAGTTCTCAGGCCGATGCTCGTCGGAATGCTCTCCGGCAATTGACGAACGGCGGCACCTCCGTCAATCGCCTATGGGAAACACTGAAGGCGGATTATCAAAAGACGTTTACAGCCAACTGTAATGACTTATTAGCTACAGCTGCCCAACAAGCAGAGCGAGGCAACCTGCTCACCGCCCTCGCCATCACGGATGCGATCCCAATGGCCTCTCCCTGTTATGCTCAGGCCCGAGATAAGCGCCAGGCTTACTACCTGGATTATCAGGCAGCGTCTTGCCGGCAACATCTGGAAATGGCTCACCAGCAGTTGGCCTTGGAAATGCCCAAGGCTGCGCTTGACGAAATTGGCAAAATAGACCCTTCTTCAGATTGTGGCGGAGAAGCTCGGCAACTGGTAGGAAAAGCGGCAGCTCAATTGAAGGATCAGCAATCGCGAAAGGCACAATTCCTAAGACAGGTTTATCAAAATCAGGTGCAAATAGAACAAGCACGCAACACCATTATTTCCGATTTGGTAAGGGAATAGTTTTAAACCACCAAAGGCACCGAAGGATTTTTAAAACCATATAAGGACCTAGCCAAACAAGGTAAATTCACGAATTTACCCGACGCTGGTGCCCTTGGGAGGTTAAAAAAAACACTATTTCATCAGCACCACATCGCCTGTGATCAATTCCGTACTGCCATCGGTATAGCGGACTTGGGCGTAATAGACAAAAACGGCTGGGTTGAGCGGCTCGCCCCAGAGGGTGCCATCCCAGCCTAGCGTAGCGTCATTAGGTGGGAAGTTGTCTCTCTCAAAGACCATGTTTCCCCAGCGGCTAAAGATGCGTAGGCTTTCGATTTCTACGACTTCATCACCAGCGTAAATAGTAAATAGATCATTGTTGTCATCTCCATTCGGAGAGAAGATCGTCGGAATAAAAACCCTAGTGCGGTTATTGACAAAAACACGCATTGTATCACTAGCCGTACAACCGTTTTCGTCGATGACAGTCAGAAGAATATATTGAGTTTCTTGCGGTGTGATAAATGGTAGGAAAGGGGCATTTTCTTGAAGCAAGCCCGGAGCATTCCACTTCCAATCAATAATAGGGCGAGTTAATTCAGGTTCAAGCTGAAGGCTGTCACCTAGCGAGACCTCTTGATCAGGCCCCAGTTCTAGACCTAGCGGGAGAGGAACCATCAAGGTGGCCGTTTCTTCCCAATCACAACCCTGGCTGTCCAAAACTTGTAGCTGGTACGCGCCGGGAGGGAGGTCTTCAAAGAAAGATAAGCTGTTGAATCCCTGATTGTTTATTTGATAAAGATAAGGAGGGGTCCCTCCAAAGACAGCATTGACACTAATACTGCCGGAAAGTTCTCCGACACAAAGCGGCGATACAATTTCTATGTCCAGGCTATCAATGGGGGCACCTTGTAGTATTATTTCAATACTATCGGATGCAGTACAGCCCGTAGAAATATCGGTGACCATTAAGGTATAAATTCCTGCTACTATCGCCGAATCTAATAGGTTTGTACCATCTCCAAGTAGTGTACCATTGGTGCTGGACCATTGATAGCTATAGTTGGCTCCTTGAGAAGAACCAGTACCATTTAGATGAATCAAAATATTATTACAATCTATATCACCATCGGTGTTGGCTTCTACTTCAGGTAGGGTGAAATTACTACCAACAAAAACAGAATCAGGAAAGCTACTACATCCATTTTCGTCAGCTGTTAATACCAAGGTATACCAGCCACTAGCTGTTGCTTCAGCGGTGGGGGTAGTGCTTATTGTTTCTCCGTTTTCATTGGTCCACAAAAATTGAAAACCATCAGGATCTGTAGGTGTGGAGGTGCTTAAAGTACTGTTTGAATTACTACAAGTGATCGTATCAGCTGGTGCTAAAGTCAATAATGGAAGGGTGAAATCACTGCTTACATTAAAGTCTAGCGTGTCTGTACAGCCATTTTCACTATCTGTAACAATGAGCGCATAATTACCAGGGCGATCGGTAAACACCTGTGGGGCAGCGAGGTCGGGAAATAAATTACCAGCAGGGGTAGTTTGCCAAGAGTAAAACAGCCCGTTGCTTGTGTTGCTTAAAGAGTTAGTACCATCCAGTAATAAGGTGTCTTGTGCACAGCTGAGTTGTAAGTTTCCAAGATTATCCACGACAGCTTGGGGCGTTATGAAATCTTCATCCACCAATAAGCTGTCGGTAACGAAGCAACCATTACCTGTATCTGTCAATGTTACGAAGTACCAAGCACTGGCACCTATGAGTGGGGTAGGAGTATCTTCATCCTCAATCAAATTACCTGTAGACGTACTCCAAAGCCAGCTACTTCCACCATTAAAAGTTGACCCTGTTGCCGACAATCGTATTTCTGGTTGGAAACAGTTAATGAGGGTGTCATTGCCAGCTGTAAGTACCGGTTGGTTGGCGTCTTCGGCGATAAAAACACTATCACTGGCAACGCAACCATTGGCTTGTGATTGTACATCGAGAAAATACCAGCCGGTTGCATAGATGGTTGGTTGCAACGAAGTAGGGTTGTCTATTTGTGCCATTTCCGGATTGCTCCATAAATAGGTCGCATCACCAGGGGCTGTGCCTGCTAGTTGGAGACTGTTTAGCGTACAATAGAGCGTGTCTGCTATCCCTGCATCAATGACAGGGGGAAGGGTGTCAATACCTACGGTAACTATGAAGCTATTGCTACAACCAGTAGCATCATTTTCTGCGGTGTATTGATATTGGCCGGGCATAGTCACTACGAAGTCCGTTGTGTTTTGAGTACACATAGAAGTAACCTCGTCGCCAAATTCATCAAGGGGGCACCAGCGGGTAGTAAAGCTCCCTGTCGTTGGCGGCGAGGAGGTCAGGGTAACGCTGCTTTGTGTGCAGGTAAGCACGGTATCCGGGAAGCTAGTCAGTTCGGGTATCTCTTCATTGAGTCTTACGCGTACCGTGTCGGTAGTAGAGCAGCCGTTTAGTAGGTTGGTCACCTCCAGGGTATACAATCCGGGACAGGTGACCAGCGGCGTGGTGTTGTCTTCACCAGAGATACACGCAGCATTTGGGCCCGTCCATTGATAGCTTACGCCACTAAGAGTGGAGCCAGTACCATCAAGAGGTGTTACATTGTCTTGGCAGGTGAGGTCCATATCCGGCCCAGCCTCGGCGACAGGTAAGACCAGGTTTTCTATTACTAAAACGGTATCCGTTTGGCTACAGCCAGTGAGTAGATTTGTTAACTCCAATACGTATTCTCCGGGACTAGTAACTGTTAGTGTGGGAGAGGATTCAGGCAGGTTGCCCAACGTTGTTTCTTCCCAGCGATAGCTGTACTCAAAATCTTCATTGTTGGATAAGTTTTGCAAAAGAATGTTGGTACTATCACAGGTGATCATTCGATCTGGTCCAAGATCAACGAGTGGCGTATTTGTCAATTGCAGGACGGTAGCTGTAACGATAGTGCTGAACCCGAGTGTATCGGTTGCGGTGAGTGTATAATTACCGGGCTGGTTGACAGCTAAGAATAGACTGTCTTCACCGGCTATGTCACCGGTTTCATCTGACCACTGAAGAACACAACCTTCACATTCGCGGCAAAATTCTACCTCGAGATTGACAATGGAGGTAATGCAATCAAGGGTATCTACAGAAGCTAAATCCAGACAGGGGACGCAGGTTTGTTCTGTAACAGTAACGAGGTCATTGTCTGAACAACCTGTCTGATTATTGATGACAGAAAAAGTATAGTCGCCGGGCTGGTTGATTAAAACAGCTAGACTATCAGCATCTTGCTCTATCCCCAGGCCATTCCAGGTGTAGGTGTAATCTCCTGCGGGCGGATTGACAAAAGCTTGTAAACGGAAAGTATCCACCTGGCAAGGGAAAACGGAGCTACCAAAAGCAATCGTTGGTGGGTTGTTGTTGAGCGTAACCTGTACAACATCTGTACGAATACAACCATTGTCTGTGTCCTGCGCCATGAATACATAAGTACCGGCAGTATTGGTAGCATAGTTGATGTTTTGAGTAAGGGTGTCATCAGGGGCGAAAAAAGTAGTCCATGCAAAAGTATAATCATTGACATCACCTATCACAGACCCCTGTAAGTCAGCGAGGGTATTATTACACGTTATTTGTTGGTTGGGGCCAGCTTCGACGATGGGTGCGACAGTGTCGATTAAGACAGTTATCGTTGCGGTGTCTCGTAAATTGAAGATACTGTGCTCAACAATGAGCTGATATTCCCCAGGGCAAACCACCTCAATGGTTGGCGAATCAGCAGGAGATATTAGGCACCCCGCAGATGGCCCTGTCCAGGCATAAGTCTGTGGGCCGATAACTTGGCTATTTGACCCATCTAAAAAGATGGACTGCTGAGCGCAAGTAAGCACTTCAGCGGGATCAATAACCGCTACGGGAGTACAGTCTATCAGTACTTCTACGAAGGCTGTATCAGAACAGGATTGGTTAATGTCACTGGTGACCAGGGAATAAATGCCGGGTTCTTGAACACTAGGCTGATTATTAGGCAAACTAATGGCTACGTCATCTAAAAACCATTGAAATACACTGCCAATGCTACCGTTGTTGTCTAAAACTACCGACCCTGTTTCACAAGAGAGGTAAGCAGTGTCTGGCAAAATGGAGATACTGAAATTAGGAGCCAGGTTAACCCTGGTGGTATCACTCCCACTACATCCATTGTCAATATTGGTTACCGTAAGGGTATAAAGTCCGGGGCAATCCGTAAAAATAGCCCAACTGTCTGATTGAGGGGTGATACAGTCGGCTGTCCATTCCCAAGTGACGGGCCTGGAAAAAATAGTACTGTCTGGTTGGAGTTGAACAATGTCTCCACCACAAGTCAACAGTTGGCCTGGCCCTGCGATGACATCTTCAGGAGTAATAAAGTCTTCGTCGACTTCAGCAGTATCTAGGGCGGTGCAACCATTACGGATGTCAGTGACTTCGAGGGAATAGGTGCCTGCTTCTGTAATCAGTAAGCTGTCGTTGGTGGCGTTGGGGATGGGGGTGCCACTACTGTACCACTGATAACTGTAAAAAGGGCCGGTTGAGGTAGTATTGCCTTGCAAAAGGAACATCGCTGAGTAACAATTCAAGGTAGTATCAGGCCCAGCGTCGGCAGTCGGCGCCAGGGTATCTTGTTCTACGAAAATAGTAGAAGTATCCCGGCAAAAATTATCCTGCCGAATGATAATCAATTCATAATTGCCCGTTTCTGCCACCGGAAATGTGGGGGTATTGGCGTTTTGCCCAGAAGGGCCTGTCCATGTGAAATCAATGATACCGTTAGGAGTTGATAGCGTACCATCGAGTACTACGGTCTCCTCTACGCAAGTGAGCGTATCGGCGGGAGCAATCACCGCAAATGCCGGTGTTAGATCTTCTTCAATCAATAAGGAATCCAGGGCACTACAACCATTGTTGGCATTAACAACTTCCAGGTAGTACCACCCTGGGCAGTCAATAATGGCCAAACCAGAGCCGGGTGTTTCTGTAATACAAGGCCCAGACCAGCTGGCCGAAATCCCTTGGCCTAAAGAGGCGGAACCATCAAGGGTATCCGCAAGGAGGAGACAATTGAGCGTGAACCCCGGACCCGTAAAAACATCTGGTGGAAGTTGATCTGCCACGACGCTAACCGTACTGGTGTCGGTACAGAAACTAAAGGTATCCTGGACGATAAGTTGGTAGTCACCCGCAATGTTGACGGTAGTGAATAGACTGTCTAGGGGCCCAGTAATGCTGCCGTTGGTGGTTTGCCACTGGTAAGTGTAGGCATTACCAATACTCGTTGTAGGCCCACCAATTTGTACACTTGGTTGGGCACAGGTGACGCTGGTTGCTGGTCCGGCATCGGCGATAGGCGTATCAAAATTTGCACTTAAGGCAAAGGTGTCACGGGCAGTACAGACGGTTCCTGAAACTTCCTGGCTTACTTCTAAAATATAGGCATCTTCAGCATCGACTAGCAGGGTAGGGGTGTTGCCTAATATTGTCTCATCAATGGCGAACCATTGAAAACTAAGTTCCCCAGCAGGAGACGATCCGCTACTATTCAAAGTAACTTCCGGTTGAGCACAATCTATTTCTGGCGGGCCAGTAATAGCGGCCTGGGGTTCAAGTACCAATAAGTCTACGATTACCAAACTATCACAACCGGCTACGGAGGTTAGTAAAATTTGGTAGTTGCCTGTATTGGTCAACAAACTATCACCCACCGCAAAGTTTTCGCCAGCACAAATAACCGGTGTAATTGGTGTAATCTGTTCGGCCAATACGATCAGATTGAGGTTGACAATGCTATCGCAGCCCAGTTCAACGCTGGCGAGCGTGTCACTGTAAACGCCGGTTTCGAAATAAAATTCATTACCTACGAATACAGTATCTCCAGGGCAGAGGGTCGTATCTATACTGGTAAATTGTACCTCTTGAACAAAAAGGTCAAGGGTGACGATGCTGTCACAGCCGGCATAATTTTCAAGGTCTACGGTGTAAAAACCACCATCATGAAAGCTTTGTGTCCCAACGACGATACTGTCTCCTCGACAAATGCGTTCATTGAGCCGGGTGGTATCGGGTGGGGCAACGATAGAAACATGGAGGCACTCGGGCGTAAGTACACCACATAGCCAGGGTTCAAGCCCTTCGAGGTTGGTACGGATACTGTCGAGGGTAAGCACGCCGTCAGGGAGAGGGAGGCTATCGAGTTGATTGCTGCGGTACGAGAAGCCACAAATATCATATTCCCCAGCGGCCGCTGTTCGTAGGTCGAGTACAGAATCAAGTTGTTGGTATATGCCATCCAGACCAATAAGATAGGCGTAGCTGTATTCCAGCGTATCCGCTTCGCCAAGAAAAAAATTGATATCTGGTGTGATTGCCAAGGTGTCGGCACCTATACAAGCCAGGATATCTTCGTTCTGCCACTCACCCGCTTGGGCAAAGCAGCATTCTACACCTCGACTATCGCAAAAAATGAGCCGGAGGTAGGTGATTGCACCGGGGTTATTGGAGGGATTGTTGGTAATGTTGAACGTCCAGGTTCCATTGACGGGGCCAGTATTGAAATCTTCGAGACAACCGCCATAAGGGTAGTAAGAGCCATTGTAAAAACCAAAAGGCACCCAGTTTTCGACCTGGTCGTTGTTCCACTGATCGGCGAAAGCACTATCGGGTTGGGCGACAGAGCCACAGTTGACCAAGTTGATCTGCCATTGCGTACCAGGGGTGAAAGCAAAAGGGTCATCACTATTTGGCCCGAGAAGGCCAACAGTTTGGCCACCTGGAGAAGTAAGTGAAAGTTCAAAATTTTCTACAAACTGATGGACAAATCCCAGTTCTATACCACATAAACCCTGCATTGGATCGCTGAGGTCGTCATTAAAGTAATCACTTATATCAAGGGATACGGAACTCGTAGTATTAGCGGTGAAAATGATGGTATCTCTTTGTCCACAATTCTGGGCAAAGCCCCGCGATAGAGCTATCACGGTGAAAATGGAAAGCAGCAAAAGGCGCACAAGCGGTTGGCGCATGGGGTGAATGTTCTTGCAGTTGATAAAACGTCTAAGTATTTTCGTACTGTTCCTAAGCGCTTTATAGACTGCTGTTCTTGGGATAATATTGTGAAGGTTGGACCAGAAAATACGATTTTTGCCCAAGCCTCAAGGTAAAGATACGACGAAAGGAGGAAATGCTGCTTTAGGTGCTCATCTCGTTCGAACATAGGCAGCAGGTACAAGGTTATTAAATCACTACGTCTAAAATCCTTATCTTACTTTCATCTATTAACAAAAACAAGAAAACTATGATTGTCAAAGTAATTGAAGTAATCGCCTCGTCTGAAAAGGGCATTGAAGACGCTATCCAAAAAGCAGTAACAGAAGTAAGCAAAACCGTCCGTAATGTGGATTCGGTATACGTAAAAGATATCAAGGCCCACGTTCAGGATGGCAAGATTTCCACCTATGGTGTGATTTGCAACATCTCTTTCCGAGTTAATGACTAAAACTTAGCTGTTGGAACAACAACAATTGAGCCACGGGGAGACCCGTTGGATGACACGAACATTTCCCCTCATTCTGGCCTGTGATAATTGGCAGGACCCCCGGAATGTGGGGATGGCTTTTCGTCTGGCGGATGCCTTCGGCGTGGAAGCTATTTGGTTGGGAGGAACGACACCGGTGCCACCCAACCGCAAAATCAGTAAGACCGCCCGTAGTACGGAGAGCTGGGTGCCTTTTGTGCATCAGCACAATTTAGCAGAGGCATTAGTAGAGCTAAGAGCAAAAAAATATACCCTGATAGGGGTAGAGATTACCAATCAAAGCAAGGCTTTGGATGAATACTTAAGCACCGAAGTTCAGCAGCCTACGGTATTGGTACTAGGTGCTGAACAATCCGGTATTAGTAAAGAGGTGTTGGAGGTGTTAGATGATTGTGTACACATTTCTATGTACGGCCGCAATTCCAGTTTAAATGTAGCTACAGCATTGGCCATAGCACTCAGTGCCTGGGTGAGTCGGTGGCAGTAGATAGGATAGAGAAAGAAGCTCAGAGCTCTATCTACCAGCGAACCGAACAGGTGAACTCGGCGCATCTCGATCTTCCATCGGGAGAGCACAGCCAGGGATAGAAGGTAGCGATAGCGAACGGACAGCCCGGCCGCCCCGCAGGTGGCGGGGATGCCAAGTGCATTGTCTTGTTAATCTCTTCGTAGCATATTGAACAGCCATTATTACAAGGCTTCGACAACCGCTTCTACCTGAAGCCTGATTTTTAAACACCGTAAGTGATTAAGAGAATAACTTTTAGGATATCGTTTAGAGCTGTAGACCAGCCCGGTAGCTTTGAGTTTATCAAGCTGCCGTTTTAGTTTCCCAGGAGATGCTCTGAGTTCTTGGCTCAAGTAGGGAAGATGGATATCCTTTTGGGTCTGTAATTTTTCAAACAACTCCTGTGAGCCAGGCTCCAGAAGTAATTCCAGGCGCTCTAGTGCAAGGTCCAGCTGTGTCGTCGGTAAAAGAGTATTTCCGTTACGCATGAGTGAAATGATTTATCCGCAAGTAAATTAGCACGACTTTTGCCCGATTTTTTCGGAGGGTTAATACAAAAGCCGATTTGTGCTTCAGCAACCCGTAGGAAGGCCGAAGCTATATGGTTTCACTCATTATTGTTATTTGTGCCTAGGCAAACCGAAGTCTACCCATTTGTCGCTATTGTACGGTGGACAGCGGTGAAGGTTACGAATTGAAGAAAAATAATGTTCTTTTTTTATAGCAAAGTGCTTAAGTACTGAATATGTAGCCATTGGGACAAGCAGAATCTATTCATTTGGTGTACCTTTGCGCCGAAATCTTAAGTAGAATGGGGCATCTCTGCTTCTAGTAAAGCATCAACTTTGAGCAAACCTGTTATTGATCTTATTATTCCTGCTTACAATGAAGAAGCTTCTATTGGGCTGGTTGTAGCAGATATTCCCCGGGATTGGGTACGAGATATTATTGTTTGTAACAATGCAAGTACTGATAAAACGGCTGAAGTAGCTGCGGCAGGAGGTGCTACAGTTGTTGACCAGCCAAGGCCGGGGTATGGAAGTGCTTGTTTGGCTGGCATGGCCCATATTACAGCTAAAAAGCTATCAGAACAGCCTGACATTGTGGTTTTTTTGGATGGAGACTACTCGGATCATCCAGAAGAGTTACCTTTGTTGATCAAACCGATACTCGAAGAGGAGATGGACATGGTGATTGGCTCTCGGGCCACAGGAGCGATGGAGAGCGGTGCGATGCAACCCCAACAAATTTTTGGCAACTGGCTGGCCACAAATTTGATCCGACTGTTTTACAACTATCACTTTACAGACCTTGGCCCTTTTCGGGCAATCCGTTGGGATAAACTGCAAGCGTTGGAAATGCAGGATCCTGACTTTGGGTGGACTGTAGAGATGCAGGTTAAAGCTGCTAAAAAGAAATTACGCTGTACGGAGGTTTCCGTTACTTACCGCCGCCGAGTGGGGGTGTCAAAAGTTTCTGGAACCATTCGTGGAACGATAATGGCTGGATATAAAATTTTGTGGACCATTTTTAAGCTGCTGTAGTTTCAGTAGCTAGGTAAAAGTCAATAAGCATGACTACACTTGCTTTTTTCGTGTTGGGAGTATATACTCTCGCCTTGTTGTACATCACCATTTATTGTGTGATGCAGTTCAACTTGTTGTATTATTATAAGCGCGGTCGCCGCAATACGCCGGAAATGATCATGGCAGAGCACGAGCAACCTGTACAGGTTGCAGTAGCTGCTGGTGGTGATAGCTGGAGTTCAGGCGCTGGTCAGATGACGGCTTTTGCCGAAGAAGATACCGATGCTTACCCGTTTGTTACGGTACAACTACCGATTTACAACGAGATGTACGTCATCGAACGACTGATCGATGCGGTCGCAGAATTTGATTATCCGAAGGATCGATACGAGATCCATATTCTGGATGATTCTACCGACGAAACCCTCGATATTGTCGCGGCTAAAGTGGCGGAATATAAAGCCAAAGGCTATAATATCGAGCAGGTGACACGTGAAATTCGCCAAGGATTCAAGGCCGGCGCATTGCGTGATGGCATGTCTGCCGCGAAGGGTGAATTTATGGCCATCTTCGATGCGGATTTTCTTCCTAAGAAAGACTTTTTATTGCGTACCCTTCCGTTCTTTCAGGACGAAAAAGTGGGCGTAGTACAAACTCGTTGGGAGCACATCAATGAAGATTATTCTCTCATTACCCGCTTGCAGGCTTTACAGCTGAATGTGCATTTTACAGTAGAGCAAGTGGGCCGTATGAACGGCGAATACATGCTTCAATTTAATGGTACTGCTGGTGTTTGGCGCCGCAAAACCATCGAAGATGCTGGCGGTTGGGAAGCTGATACCCTTACCGAAGATTTGGATTTGAGTATCCGTTCTCAATTGAAGGGATATAAGATTCGCTTTTTGGAGAACATTGGCTCTCCAGCCGAATTACCTGCTGAAATGAATAGCTTCAAATCGCAGCAGTTTCGCTGGATGAAAGGTGGCGCGGAAACCGCTAAAAAAATGCTGCCTACCGTTTGGCGTTCAGATCTCAGCTTGAATCAGAAGGTTCACGCTACCAGCCACTTGTTGGCAAGTTCGGTCTTCTTGTTCGTGTTTCTGGCAGGAATATCGAGCGTGCCGTTATTGTTCTTTATGGGCGATTTAATCGAAATGGGCTTCAGCAAAAACTTCTTTGCTTACTTCCTCGTAGGTTTGTTGTCGATTATCGCTATCTACTACGTGGCGAATATTCAAAGTCCGGCCAATCAGGAAAAAGATTTTGGAAAGGCAGTAACCAAGTTTATCCTGCTCTTTCCTTTGTTCTTGGCATTGTCGATGGGGCTTTCATTGCACAACTCGGTTGCTGTATTGCAAGGTTACCGAGGTAAGAAATCGCCTTTTATTCGTACGCCGAAGTTCAATATCAAGAATATCACGGATAGCTTTAAAAAGCAGAATTACCTTACCAAGAAACTTACTTGGACAACCATTGGAGAGGGGCTGCTTTCGCTGTATTTCATTGCCGCAGTAGGTGGAGCATTCTATATACAGAATACAACATTCGTCATGTTTCACTTGATGCTTGCCCTCGGTTTTGGCGCGATCTTCGTGTATTCTGTAAAGCATTTAAGGCTGTAGTTTTTTATCGACCTTGTCAGTGAGAGAACAAATATTTTTCATTTGTTGTTTTAGAAGAAATCTAAACGAAAAACCATGAAAAAGGAATTTGCTTTCACACTATTTAGTCTGTTTTTTGTGTTGTTCTTTTCCTCTTGTACGGAAAATAAGAATAGTGATGATGTTGTAACATTCTGGGTCAATAGTTCGAGAGCAGAGTGTTCCGCTGGCGCAGGACTGAAGCAATGCTTACAGGTTTATAAAGGAGATGATCCTTCCTCGGGAGAGTGGGAGTTCTTTTACGAAGAAATCAAAGGATTTGAATTTGAATCTGGTTATTTTCAAAAGCTGGAAGTAAAGAAAACAACTCGGGAAAAAGGTAAAGTCCCAATGGATGCATCCACGCTGGAATATACTTTGATAAAAGTATTGAAAAAGATGGAAGATCCTTTGTTTGCACTGGACGGTAAGTGGATGGCTACGAGTATTGCCGGAAAGGAACTTACTGACGAAACGACGATGCCTGTTCTACAGGTTGACTTGGCAAAGATGATGATAGCTGGCTCCAATGGTTGTAACAATTACAATGGAGGGATTAATACCCTTACTGAATCTGCCATTGAGTTAGGTAACATCGCCAGCACAAAAAAAATGTGCATGGACATGAGTATTCCCGACAGCTATGACCAGGCTTTAAATAATACTGCTACTTACAAGATGACTGACGGCGAACTGGCCTTTATGGGCAAAGACGGAGCAACAATAGTATCTTTTATTAAGGCAGAATAGTACAAGAATTGTCGCAACGAAAACGTATTTAAAGTGGTTAAGGAATTCTGTTATTGCAAGAATCCTTAACCACTTTGTTATTTTTGCCGACATGCAATTTCCAAGATTCCATCAACTGCTTGCCGGCCTCGTTATGCTTTTGGCAACCTTAGGCTTAGGTTACGGGGTAGAGCAGTCTTCATTTGTGCGAATTCTCTCTTGTTACGGGGTGTTTTTCTTTGTCTACGTTTGGCAAACGCGCACCGCAAGGTCTACTGATCTTACCTTCTGGTTGGGGATAGCGATATTGTTGCGCCTGGCGCTAGTAGGTGCATTTCCTGCATTATCTGATGATATTTACCGCTTCGTGTGGGATGGCCGATTGTGGCTGGCTGGGCAAAACCCCTTTGATCATTTGCCGGTCTGGTACTTGGAACAAGGGCATCAGTTGCCCGGCTTGGGCCAGGCACTCTTTAATGAACTCAATTCTCCGGAATATTATACCATTTACCCACCAGTAGCGCAGGGCTTATTTGCCTTTTCCTGTTGGCTTTCGCCCAATAGTGTATGGGGCGCAGCGCTTGTAATGCAGGTGTTTTTGCTGTTGATGGAAGTAGGAACGATCTTCCTCTTGTTGGCCCTGTTGCGGGAATGGGGGTTGCCAGCAAAGAGGGTGCTGTGGTACGCGCTCAACCCGTTGATTATTGTCGAAGTAGTGGGTAATTTACACTTTGAAGGAGCGATGATCTTTTTCTTGCTTTTGGGTTTGTGGCTCTTGTTGCGGTGGCGGCGTGAAGGGAAAGGTTGGACTTTTGTCGCATCAGCCGGGGCGATGGCTTTGGCCGTAGCCAGCAAACTGCTTCCATTGTTGTTTTTCCCATTTCTTATTCGGCGCTTGGGTTGGAAGCGCAGCTTGGGGTACTTCACCATTCTGGGCGTGGTCTTGATGCTTAGCTGGTGGCCACTACTGAGTAGTACATTCCTAAAGAACTTCGGGAGTAGCGTCAATCTCTATTTTCAGCAATTTGAATTCAATGGATCGCTGTACTATTTTGTCCGTTGGCTGGGGTACCAGATCAGTGGATTCAACCTCATTCGTTTTGTAGGGCCCATTCTTGCGGTTTTGGTTTTTGTGACCATAACCGGCCGGGCAATACAAGAACGCGCGAGCGAAGTATGGGCTGAGCTGCCCGGGCGGTGGTTGTTTGCTATCGGTATTTATCTGTTTTGTGCCACTACGGTTCACCCTTGGTACACGGCCCTGCCACTGGTGTTATGCCTGTTTACACCATACCGTTGGCCAGTCGTATGGTCAGGAATGATTTTGCTGACGTACATCAATTATAGCTATCCGGAATACTACGAAAATCTTTGGATCGTAGGATTGGAATATATAGTTGTACTTTTGTGGGGAAGTTGGGAGGTGTGGACAAAAAAGGAAGCAAATCGTACTGTTAACTAGTGTATTCATCCTCTTCTTTCTGTAAGGAAAATATCTAAGCAGAGTAACTAAAACCTCCGTGCCTCAGTACCTCTGCGGCAAGAAAAAGTTGGTAACAAGAATAATAAGTAAAATTTAGCGCAAGTGATAGCCATCGGACAATACAACGATTTAGAGATATTAAGAGAAACCAGTGTAGGTCTTTTCCTAGGTGATGGAGAAGGCGAAGATGTGCTACTTCCCAATAAATATGTGCCAGAACACTACGATATTGGCGATCAAATCAGGGTTTTTGTTTACCTCGATTACGATGAGCGCAAGGTTGCTACTACACTCACACCGGGTATATTACTTAATGAGTTTGCCTTACTTGAGGTCGTAGATGTCGCTGATGTAGGTACCTTCCTGGATTGGGGAATGGAAAAACACCTGATGGTGCCCTACAGCGAGCAACGTGTAAAAATGGAAGAAGGCCGTTGGTACGTGGTGTATCTAGCCCTGGATGAAGAAACCGATCGCCTCTACGCCAGTAATAAATTGGAAAAATGGCTTGTCAATGACGAGCTAACTGTAGAAGAAGGTGATGAAGTTGAAATCCTTGTTTATCGCGAAACAGAAATTGGCTACTCTGTGACCGTGAATAACCAACATCGGGGATTGGCCTATAAAAATGAAATTTTCAAAGACCTGCGCATCGGTGATAAAATGACTGCCTACGTCAAGAAAATCCGCGAAGGCAACAAGATCGATATTTCACTCCACCCTATTGGCTATGAAAACTTCAATAGCAAAAACAGCGAGGACATCTACCACGCCCTGGAGCAAAACAGGGGCTTCCTGCCTATCACGGATAAAAGTGATCCAGAGGTGATTTATCATCGTTTTCATATCAGTAAGAAAGCTTTCAAAAAAGCCATCGGTGATCTGTACCGTCAGCGGAAGATCACCTTGGAAGATGGAGGGATTCGGATTGCGGAATAAACGTGATGATTTAACGTAAGTATCCAATTGTGCATATTGAGAACCCTATCCTGAAAAAGGTAATCGTCGCAGAAGAGTTAAATAAACTCGAATACCTGGTGGAAGATGTTTTTGATCAAAGCTCATTGGTTATGACGATTCCTGCTAAACTGAGGATGAATTATTTTGTAATCAAACCTGGAGAGTGTTTGTATATGATTGTACCTGAAGCGTCTTCTGAGCGAGGCGTTTTCATTTACGAAAAGTACATCAATCTAGGTAATCAGCTTAATGACTTGGGGCGGCAGAAAATGCTATTACTTGAACGAGAGAAGAATTTAAAAAAGTAGGTCTAACTGGGACGGTAATCGTATGATTGCGATTACACGTAAACAGCACCCAATCGTACCAGTGCGATCATACATTTAGCGCCAAAAATCACAAAAACAACAACATTTCATCATGAGAACCACAAGCCTTTACCTCCTCTTTTTACTCGCCATGTACGGCTGTCAGCAAGCTACCCCTCCAACTGATACCGTAATCGAAACGGCTGTGGACGAAATCACCCCCGAAGAAGCCATCCAGCAACTGGTGATCGATGCTTTCGACGAAGTATGGTCGGCCCTCGATACCAACAGTTTGGCGCGCTTGCATACCGAAGACTTCCTGCTGCTAGAACATGGTGAAGTATGGACCAATGACACCATTATCAACTACCAACGCAACGCAATGGCAGGCATGATCGAGCAAGGATACGTACGCACCAATCATATGGAATTCCTGACTACAGGGGCCAATGGCGAACTAGCTTGGACAACTTACCACAACTATGGCACCTGGACCGTCGGAAAAGACACCACTGGGCAAGCCCACTGGCTCGAAAGCGCCGTAGCAGTGAAGACCTCCGAAGGTTGGAAACTGAAAATGTTACATTCTACCCGGGTTCAGAAGTAAGCGTATCTAATGCATGACTAAAACTAAAAACCTCCTCTTCATTTGTAGCAAAAACGAATGGCGCAGCCGCACTGCCGAGACCATCTTTCGTAATACAGAGGGGATCAACGTAAAGTCTGCCGGCACTTCTAAAACAGCCCGTATCCGGGTCAATGGCAGCCTGGTCAATTGGGCAGAACTCATCTTCGTCATGGAGGATTCCCACAAACAACGTATCACTGCTGACTTTGGCGATCTGTTAGAGGATAAAACGGTGATCGTCCTGGATATCCCTGACGAATACCCCTACATGGACGAAGAGCTGATCAGCGAATTGCGCGATAGTGTAGTGTACTATCTGGAATGAAATTTCCGAACAAACTCTAATTTATAGAGAGCCTTTAATGATCAAGTATACATCTTCTTTTTACACCTTTCTACATTTTTTTTGAACGCACCCCGTACTCTTCTGTACCTATGTGGTGAATAAAACACACAGGCATAAATAAAAGACCACATACCTCTGTGGTGAAAATTCTGTACCCCTAGTCATCCCTCACACAACGCACACAGCAAAGGTCCATTTTGGGTACTTGGTCACTATAGATTCTACTTTCTTTTTTGCTAATCATTCGGTAAAGCGAGAATTGCTCGCCTGATGGGCCCGGTTCATCTACCCAATAATAGACAAATTGATCTTTGCCCAGAAAATCACGACCTCTAAATCTTCCCATGCCCGAAAATGCTAGCCCTAGCCTTTGCGCTAGCAAAGCACCTTCCTGGTCTCCTCGCCATACCCTTATGGCCTCCGCTTCAGCAGGCTTCATGCCCAGCGTTTGTTCCAGTGTTCTCCAATCCATCTCCGTGGGTAGTCGCCAGCCCGAGGGACAAGCTATTTGGGCTTCGGAGAAGGAATACAATCGTCCATATTTCTGACAATTTTCTTCCTCGTTCTTATAGCAAAAGGAAGCAGGTGTTTGATATTTCAAATCGCCGCCCAACCAGTCTTGGTCACCAATGGTAATGACCTCATAGACCTGCTGATCCCTGCTGTCTACAAATTGATTAGCACGAGCAGGTTGAGTAGGAGAACAACTGCATTGGAGAAAAAATGCTGTAATAATGCAGGATAATATTCTCATTTTTTGTTTTTCAAGCAAGGACTAAATTTTTTATGGGGCCTCCCCCGCATTCGCGTGGGCGCTACGTTACGCAGTTCGTTATTCACTCAGCCCTTCGGGCCTGCCCGTGCCGGGCAGCTGCTGCACATCGCTAGGCCAGTTGTGGCCGTAAAATTGTCAAAATATCACCTGTTCTCAAGATCCCGAGAGTATCCAGTCAACTGTGTCTAACTAAAATAGTCGAAATGTATCTCTACCGACCTTAAAGTAGTTTGGGCACAAGCCCCAAAAGCTTTGTTGTCGGGATACTTAACCAGTAATAAAAAACCTCTGCGCCTCTGCGTCTCTGCGCGAGATACACTATTTGGGATACTCCCAAGATTCCCTCCCTGCTAAACTGCCACCAACCCAATTTCCCGCACCACCTCCATTTCATCAGAATACCAAAAAGCATCAAAGTTGTCGAGATGAAGGAGATAGTCTGCTTTCAATTGATTGAACACAAGGGGCTTCTCCTGCTGCGGCGCTGCTTTTTCGAGTATGGCTAGTAGCCACTCAGATTGCGGTTCCGTGAGGTTTACGGAAACGGTGTCGCGCTGGTCATGAAAAGTGAGCTCCACCAAGGTTTTACCTTTCTTGCTCTTGCCAGTGGGCGTGACGCTGGGTACACTGCCCAACCAAACAATCTTGGCCGAGGGTTTGGTAATGGGATAGGGAGCATCTTCCAAACTACGGACGATGTAGTCTTCTGCAATCGTGGTGTTAGGCAGAGGAAAATCAAACCACTCTTGTAGTTCGAATTCAAAACCAATGCCATGCATATAGTTGAACAATGACTTTTTGAGACCAAAGCTAAACTGGTCGTGGTTGATGCCGGTTTTGTCAGTGAACTGAATATCGTTATTGGCGAAAGTAATGTCTGCGAGATGAGGCACTACCCCGTAAGCTTCCGGCTCCAAGCCCACTGGACTGTGCGCCGTGAGGGCAAACTGGTGCCAGAAACCCGATTGTAGCACACCCACTTCAAACAATTGTCGTACCATTTCCAGGCTATCAACCGTTTCTTGCATCGTCTGAGTAGGGTAGCCATACATGAGGTAGGCGTGTACCATGATTCCGTTTTCCGTAAAATAGCGAGTTACACGAGCCACCTGCGCCACGGTCACCCCTTTTTGAATCAAGTCCAGCAGGCGGTCGGATGCGACCTCCAGGCCTCCTGAAACGGCAATACAACCCGAGGCGGCCAGCAGTCGGCACAAGTCCCTGGTGAAGCTTTTCTCAAAGCGGATATTCGTCCACCACGTTACGGTCAAGCCGCGCCGGATGATCTCCAGGGCTACCGCCCGCATGAGGGCCGGCGGCGCGGCCTCGTCCACAAAGTGGAAACCACGCTCACCGGTTTGGGCAATCAGTTCTTCTATGCGGTCTACCAGCAAGCGCGCAGCCACAGGCTCATAGAGCTTGATATAATCCAAAGAAATATCGCAAAAGGTGCATTTGCCCCAGTAGCAACCGTGCGCCATCGTCAGCTTGTTCCAGCGGCCATCACTCCACAAGCTGTGCATCGGATTGGCAATCTCAATGACAGAGATGTACTGGTCCAGCAGCAAGTCGGAATAATCAGGCGTGCCCACGGCGCTCTGCTTGTAATCCTGTCGCAGCGAGAAGTTATTGTAAAGCACCTCGCCCTTTTCGTCAAGCAGAAAGGTGCGCTTGAAGAGTTGGAAGTCTGGATTTTTATCTGCGGGCAGCAGCACATTGTTGGCTAGTAACTCAATCGGCAGTTCCCCATCATCGAGGGTGATATAATCGAAAAACTCGAAGACGCGCGGTTCCTTGAGCGAGCGCAATTCCGTATTGGGAAACCCACCGCCCATGGCTGTTTCTATCTCGGGATGATGTGCTTTCAGGTATTGGGCACAACGAAAAGCACTGAACAAATTACCGGGAAATGGTACCGAAATACACACCAGTTTAGGTTGTACTTCGGCGATGCGCTCCGCCAGGATATCTATCGTCAATTGATCTACGTAAGAAAGCTCTTCCTCTAACTCACTGTAAAGTTCATCAAAACTGTTGGCTGATCTCCCCAGCCGCTCGGCATAGCGACTAAAGCCAAAATGCTCATCAATGCACTCCACCATAAAGTCAGACAAATCCTCCAGGTAGAGGGTCGCAAAATGCTTGGCTTTGTCTTGCATGCCCATATTGCCAAACGCCCATTCCATATCGTCCAGCTGTTCGAAGCGACTGGCCTGAGGCAGGTAATTATCACTACAAATATGCCGTGCCAGCGTCGGCTGATGCCCTTGAAGAAAAGCGATGACAGGCTCTATCGTCCGAAGGTAAGCATGCCGCAGGGCATACATCCGCTGGGTATTCGGCGTCTCCAGGCGTTCGTGCTCGTAGGCCGCCTCAAAGAGCAACTCGAGGCTTTCGCGGGTAAACAGCGCCAACATGACCTCAATGCCTAAGTCCATCTGGTAGGAAGAGATATTCTTCGTATTCAGAAACCCCTTCAGGTAGGCCGTCGCCGGATAGGGCGTATTCAGCTGGGTAAAGGGGGGCGTAAGAAGGAGAAGGTCTGCCAAGAGGGAATGAGTTTGAAAGTTACCCCGCAAAGGTAAACATTGACAATGTATTTGTGATACTCTCTTGTGATGAGGGATAATGCTCGAAAGTGCTTTTAAGAAAGATAATTGGAGCCATATAAGAAATGTAAGAACATAGAAGACGCTATTTTTTTAAGCTTTAAATGGCCTTGTCGTCTCTTGTATGATTCAATAGCTTATAAAAGTTGGCTGCTTTACATGAAGTGTAATTTTAGGAAAAACCCAGCCATTATTGATTAACTTCGGTTTCTAAATCTCCTGTTTTTGAAAGGTAAAGCCGCTAGCATATTTCTATTCTTCTGTTTGGTAGCACCCATTGTGCTGACCTTTGGCTATTTGCATTACCAAAAGGAACAAACCCGTCGAAAAGTCGAGCGAGAAATCATTAATAGTGGCGACGAAAACGGCCTCGTATTGCTAAAGTTTACCGAAAAAGAATCACAGACACTGCTCCGCTGGGAACATTCCCGAGAGTTTGAGTTTGATGGTCAGATGTATGATATTGTCAAGACCGAAGAAAAAGGGGATACGACCTATTATTGGTGCTGGTGGGATGAAGCCGAAACCAAATTGAACCAGCAACTGGAAGAGCTACTTGTAAGTTCAAGAAATCAACAACCTAGTCAGCATTCCCAGCAAGAAAAGCTTATAGATTTTTTTAAATCGCTGTACTGTATTTACCCTCTGACCTGGGGGGCACGGACGTTTCAGTCCGTACGAATTCCTTATAGTTACGAGTGTCGTTATCGCTCTATTACTCATCCACCTCCTGTGCCGCCGCCGAAGGCGCTTGTCTAAAATGTTATTGTGATCATTGGCGCATCGTAGTCTCCAAACTAACAGGCGCGGAATAAGGATGTACGCATTAATTCGACCTGGGAGAGGTTACACCTGGCTACAATAGCATCTCATTCACATTTATCTTTTCGATTGGTTGTCTATCACCTCAATGAGGTGATGGGCTATGCCTGTATTATTAATTATAATTGTTTTCGGGCTATTTCTGTCGTCAGAAAACAAGTCTTATATGGTCATTATGAAAAAATATTTATCACTATGGTTCTTGCTGGGGGGTGTCCTTTGGTCGCATGCCCAAACAATAACCATTAAAGATCAAGCATCGAATAAACCGCTGGAGTTTGTAACGCTCTTGAGTACAAACCCCGAAGCGTATGCGGTGACTGATGTGAATGGACAAGCAGATGTCTCCAGTTTTAAGGATGCCGATAAGATTGAGATCAGGATGCTTGGCTATAAAGTGTTAACTAAAAGCTATGCTGATCTTGAGTTGGTGGGTTTTAAAATAGCCTTGGAACTGTCTAACCTGAACTTAGAAGAGATTGTGGTTTCTGCTACGCGCTGGCAACAGTCATCAGGTAATGTGCCGATGAAGATCATTTCGATCTCTCCCAAAGATGTTGCGCTCCAGAATCCACAAACCGCAGCAGATTTGCTGGGGATTTCTGGAAAAGTATATATTCAGAAAAGTCAGCAGGGTGGTGGTAGCCCAATGATTCGGGGCTTTGCCACCAACCGCCTTTTATACACCATTGATGGTGTACGGATGAATACGGCCATTTTCAGGGGCGGGAATTTGCAAAATGTGATCAGCCTTGATCCTTTTGCGATAAGTAATACCGAAGTACTCTTTGGCCCAGGCTCCGTTATTTATGGTAGTGATGCCATTGGTGGGGTGATGAGTTTTCAGACGCTTACGCCTCAATTATTCGGAGGTGATAAACCTCTGGTTACAGGGAAAGCCCTAACTCGATATGCTTCGGCCAACAAGGAAAAAACAGGTCATTTTGATGTAAATATTGGTTGGGAAAAATGGGCCTTGGTGACTAGCTTCAGTACCTGGGATTACGACCACTTGCGGCAGGGGAGCAATGGGCCTGAAGATTACCTCAAAGACTATTTTGCACAGCGTCAAGACAGCACCGATGTCGTGGTTATTCAGGACGATCCGCTTTTGCAGATTCCGACGGCTTATTCACAAATAAACATCATGCAGAAGGTGCGTTTCAAACCAAATGAACATTGGGATTTTCAGTTTGGGTTTCACTATTCAGCCACCTCTCCCTACGGTCGGTATGATCGCCACAATCGGGTACGCAATGGGACAGCCCGCTATGCCGAGTGGAACTACGGCCCACAAAAGTGGATGATGAACAATGTGAACGTTGCTCACGAAGGGAGAAATGCGGTCTATGACAAAATGACCCTACGTTTGGCACAACAGTCTTTTGAAGAAAGCCGTATTGACCGGTCTTTAAACCAAAATGATCGCAATACGCAAATCGAAAACGTCGAAGCCTATTCGATTAACCTCGATTTCACGAAGACTTGGGGGCGTAAGCATACCCTCTTTTATGGGGCCGAGTATGTTTTGAATAACATCAAGTCGAAAGGTATTATAACGAATATCACCAGTGGTGAAGCTCAGCAAGGGCCGTCGCGATATCCAGTGTCTGACTGGAATTCTGCGGCTATTTATGTAAATGATGAATTCCGATTTAGAGAAGACCTCACCGTGCAGCTAGGCTTTCGATATAACCAATATGCTATTAATGCGGACTTCACAAATAATCTGGATTTCTATCCTTTTCCGTTTTCAAGGGCTGAGATGAACGAGGGGGCTTTGACCGGCAGTATTGGTGCTGTTTATCGCGCTTTAAAAGGCTACGTAATTAGTGCTAATATCGGAACAGCCTTCCGTTCACCAAACGTGGATGATTTGGGAAAGATTTTCGATTCTGAGCCAGGTGCAGTAACCATCCCGAATCCTAATCTCGAAGCCGAATATGCTTCCAATTTAGATGTAGGAATAGCCAAAGTATTTCATGAAGTTGTCAAGATCGACCTCACTGGTTATTATACCATCTTGCAGAATACCTTGGTGCGTAGGAATTTTCAACTCAACGGTGAGGATAGTATTTTGTATGATGGAACACTTAGCCAGGTACAGGCCATTCAGAATGCCGGAACGACCAAAGTGTATGGTATTCAAGCAGGCTTGGAGTGGGAGCTACCCGCAGGTTTCAGTTTTTCATCATCCATAAACTATCAGGTTGGGGAAGAAGAATTGGATGATGGAACCACCAGTGCTTCCCGCCATGCTGCCCCTTTGTTTGGCGTAAGCCGCTTGATTTACAAAGCAAAGAAGTTGAACTTGCAGTTTTATGCCAACTACCAAGGGGAACGCAAATTTGAAGATTTGGCCAAAGAGGAGCAAGGCAAGGACGAAATATACGCCAAGGATATCAATGGAAATAACTATTCCCCAGCATGGTATACCTTAAATGTTAAGGCATTGTACGATCTGTCAACTATATTTACGATCAGCGCAGGAATGGAGAATCTGACCGATCAGCGTTACCGACCTTACAGTGCAGGTATTTCTGCTCCCGGAAGGAATTTTATCCTTTCTTTGAGTGCTAATTTTTGATTTATCAAGTGCAACAATCTTTAAGTAAACTTTCAAATGAAAAACAATTATCAATTTTTCGTGCTACTGGTATTCCTTTTACCAGTAGCACTCGGCGCTACGCCCGTACAGGTAGAAGCTGAAGACTATGATGCCATGCAAGGCATTGAACTGGAAAACGGCGGCACCAACATCGGCTATTTTGATGATGGCGATTGGCTACGATATGCAGCAATCAATTTTGATGGCGGCTACAATAACATCACCTTTCAAACAGCGAAAGGCAACAACGGTGGAAGCGTAGAAATCCGATTGGATAACCTCAATGGTCCTTTAATCGGCACCTTTTATCCGCAGAATACCTTGGATTGGGCAACTTTTGAAGCACAACTGACAGGTATCGAAGCGGTGACGGGTACCCACGACCTCTACCTCGTTGGCCGGGGAGAAATAGGCGTCTGTAACCTTGATTTTTTCGTCCTTTCGGAAGAAGAAGTCTATGAACCCAATTGGGTGCTGGACTGGGCCGACGAATTCAACGGTAACGCAGTTGATGAAACCTACTGGTCAAAAGTCCATCATGGTAATCCCGACAATGGAGAGCTGCAGTTTTATACGCCACGGCCAGAAAACATTGTCGTATCTGACGGAACCTTAAAACTCATTGCTCGTCAGGAAACCTATACGGGGCAGGGGCCGGCTATGAGTTCTCCCTCCACCCGCAACTATACCTCGGGTAAGATCGAGACCCTGGGGAAAATCACTTTTCAGTATGGTAAGATCGAAGCCAGTATGAAACTCCCTCGCGGTCGTGGTACTTGGCCGGCATTCTGGATGCTGGGCGAAAATATCTTCGATGCAGGTATCGGCTGGCCACGTTGTGGTGAGATCGACATCATGGAGCACGGCCAGGATTTTGACCATCTAGGTGCGGCTATTCACACCCAGGCTTATAATCACACCATTGGTACCCAAATTACGGGGACTTACCAAATTGATGATTACGACACCGGCTTTCATACCTACGGCCTGGTGTGGGATACGGAGGAGATGAGCTTCAGCGTAGATGGAGAGGTTTACATGAAGGTCAGAAAATCCTCTATTGGCGATAGTGAGGGCCAGTGGCCTTTTGATCAACCTTTCTTTATCATCCTCAACCACGCGGTAGGTGGTGCCTGGGGGGGTACACCTGATAACAGTCTCTATCCTCACACTGTGGAGGTCGATTGGGTACGCGTCTACAAAGACGAGCAACCAACATCAACAATAACCCTGGAAGAATCACCTTTGCTGTCTGTTTATCCCAATCCTGCCAAAGATCAGGTGCGGGTAACTATTGGTGGAAACCCTACCTCGGTGACCGTATCCCTCAAAGATTTAACCGGCCGGGAATTGGCAGTAAAGCAGGCCTCTTCTGAGGAACTTTCTTTTGATTTGTCGGGGTTGCCTAGTGGTATCTATTTGGTGACCATGCATGAACAAGCAACTGGACGGTTGTTGCAGTCTTGCAAGGTGCTGAAAGAGTAGAGGGGGTGTTTTTTACCACAATAGACACATAGAATTTCTATTTTCAATAGTAATACATTCCGCCCTGTCGCACAGTGTTCTAAAGCCTGTGTGACGGGGCTACTCGCGATAAATCAAAAGGAACCATGAAAATCACACCCCAGATCGCGCAGGTTAGTTTCCAGACTAACCTGGAAATATCACGTTGGTCTTCGGACCAACAGTTTTTAAATTAATGGTTTATTAGTTCGTTAACTTAAGGTTCTTTGTGTTTTAGGGCTAGTGGATGATGCCCGCTATAAATGAGGAGGAACCACTAATAACTATAAAAGCCATTGATTTGTAGCACAATCTTTTGAAATTTGTGTGTTAGACGTCCGGGCTAAAGCCCAGATTACTTCCAACTATCGAACCAACAACCATCTAACCAACAACCGCTTCTCATGATCCAATCCTATAAAAAGCGCCATGAACTTGCCGACCACTACGATACCATTCTTATCGGTTCAGGAATGGGGAGCTTGACGACGGCTGCTATTTTGGCAAAAGAAGGTCAAAAAGTACTGGTTTTGGAGCGGCATTACACGCCCGGTGGGTTTACACACGTATTCAAGCGCAAGGGCTACGAGTGGGATGTGGGGATTCACTACATCGGAGAGGTACAGCGGCCTAATAGTGTGATTAAGCGTTTGTTTGATTACATCAGCAACGGCCAATTGCAATGGGCGGATATGGGGGAGGTATACGACCGTATCATTCTGGGCGACCGGCATTATGACTTGGTAAAGGGCGTGAAAAACTTTATTGCCCAACTTTCTGCCTATTTTCCAGGGGAAGCAGCAGCCATTGAAAAATACGTCGACCTGGTGTTTGAAGCCAACAAGACCAGTCGCTGGTTTTATATGGACAAGGCGATGTCGCCGCTGCTAAGCAAGCTGTCGGGGCCGTTTATGCGGCGGCCTTTTTTGAAGTTTTCGGATCAGACGACCTATGAGGTTTTGCGTTCGCTTACGGATAACGAAGAACTAATTCGCGTGCTCAGTGGGCAATATGGTGACTATGGTTTGCCGCCGAAGAGGAGTAGTTTTGTGATGCACGCCTCGGTGGCAAGGCATTACTTTGGTGGTGGGAGCTTTCCGGTGGGAGGTTCGTCGCGAATAGTGGATACTGTCGACCCTGTCATTGAAGCCGCTGGCGGAACCATCCTTATCAGTGCCGAGGTAGCGGAAATTGTGGTAGAAGGCAACACCGCCACGGGTGTTCGCATGGCCGATGGGAAGGTATTCACGGCCGAAAATATCGTCAGCGGCGCGGGGGTGATGACAACTTATCAGAAGCTCTTGCCCGCTGCCGTGGTGGCTGATCACCAATTGCTGAAACCTTTGCAGAAGGTAGAGCGTTCGGTAGCTCATGCTTGCTTGTATATCGGATTGCACGGCAGTCCGGAGGAATTACAGTTGCCCAAGACCAATCTTTGGATCTACCCTGGCGATCTTGATCATGATGCTTGTGTGGATCGCTATTTGGAAGATATGGATCAGCCCTTCCCGGTGGTGTATGTTTCGTTCCCCTCGGCCAAAGACCCCGATTGGGATCGCCGCTATCCGGGGAGAAGTACCATTGATATTATCACGCTGGTCCCTTACGAGGCTTTTGCCAATTGGGAAGGCAGCCGCTGGATGAAAAGGGGAGAAGATTACGAGGCCTTCAAGGAGCGTATTGCGCAGCGCCTATTGGCGGTATTGTACAAGCAAATGCCACAGGTGGAAGGCAAAATAGACTGTTACGAATTGTCGACACCGCTAACGACGCAGCACTTTGTCAACTACGATAAAGGAGAAATTTATGGTTTGGACCACAGTCCGCAGCGTTTTCGGCAACGTTTCCTTCAGCCTCGAACGCCTATTAAGAATTTCTACCTTACGGGGCAAGATATCGTGACTGCTGGGGTAGGGGGTGCTCTCTTTTCAGGTGTACTCACAGCTACGGCTATGACGGGCGTGAATGTGTTGGATAAGGTGATGAAGTAGAAACACGTCTCCTAGCCGAGGTCAAGACAAACACAGGGGTGTTGATCGTATGATCGCACTGGTACGATTGGCGCAAAAATCGGCGTTCTATCAAGCCCCTAGCTGCTGGTCGGGAGACCAACGGGATATCACATGTTAGTTCGGAAGCTAACATGCACGATATTTTTAACGCAAGCAATGAATTTAAGTCAGTATAATGAAGAAAGAAAATTGTGTAAACCTAAATTAACCTAAGATGGGCTTTTTAATGTTTTTTTCGTTTTTGTCTTCGGTTCTATATGGAGTAATGTTCTATAGCATTGGAGAAATATTATCAAATCATTTAGAGTCTTTCATTACCATGATAGTAAGAAAGCCTATAAGTGAAGAATTCGATGAAACCAAAGTTAAGGAGATAATTGGTAGAATAGGAGTGTGTTGTAAGGTGATAGGAGTAATTACGATAATAATTGGGATAGCAACTTTGATAATCGGGTTGGCTATGCCCGGATATGATTTTAAGTTCAATTTTTGAAAAAACAACAAATACACATACACAGATAGGTTTCATGATTTTATTCGTGTTTTTTAAGGACCCAACCGTAGATCGAACTGGTCGTTTGGGGCAAAAAAAATAGGGGCGTAAGGCGTAGCCTGGAGCCCGAACGCAGGAACGAACAGGACAAGGGATGGGCAGGAGCCTAGCGTAATCGTATGATCGCAATAGTACGACTGGGGTGTTGATCGCATGATCGCACTGGTACGATTGGCGCAAAAATCGGCGCAAGGTGGAACCTGGAGCCCGGCGCATCCCGATTTTTCGGGAGAGCAGGACAAGGGATGGCAGCGGTATGCGATGCGCAGCATTGCATGAGAGCGAACAGCCCGGTGCCAGTAGTGGCGTTTGCTCCGCAAGGCCACTACTGGCATGGCCCCAAATAAACTAGAATAAGAATTTATGCGGAAGCACGATATTTGGTTCCTTATTCCAACATCCTGTCCACATTCAATTTGTAAATCTTCCCAATGGGGATCACAAATTCCTGGATGAATATGCGGTTTCCTTCAATACTATTGATCCTGTTTTTAGCGACCGCAAACGATTTGTGTACCTGAACGAGTTGGTCAAATTGGAGGGTGGCCAGCAATTCCGATATTTTCTGACGGACGGAGATAGTGTTTTCTGTGGTAATGATTTTGGTATAGTTACCTGAAGCTTCCAGGTAGAGAATGTCGCTGAGCGTAACTTGTAAGTATTTTTTATTGCTGCGCAAAAAGACGCTGTTTTCCACAGTGGTTTCCGATGCCAGGGTAGGGGAAGCAGTCGGTGTAGTATTGACCACCTTGTTCAATGCTTTGAGAAAACGTTCAAAGCTAAAAGGCTTTAGTAAGTAGTCGACGACGTTGAGCTCGAAGCCTTCGAGGGCGTATTCCCGATAGGCGGTGGTAACAATGACCTTGGGGCGAACGGGCAAAGTACGCAAGAATTCGAACCCCTTCAGCTTGGGCATATTGAGGTCGAGAAAGATGAGGTCAACAGGTTGTTGCCGGAGGCATTCGAGGGCTTCGACCGCATCGTAGCAATTTTTGACAAGTTCCAAATGAGGCAACAAATCACAATAGCCCTTGATGATATCGTGGGCAATGTGTTCGTCATCGACAATGAGGTACTTGATCATAATTGGTCAATACTTAGCTGCGCAGTAAAGGTGGTGCCTGTTTTTATGGTGGATAAGTTATGCTTTTTTGGATAAACGAGCTCCAACCTTCTTTTAAGGTTGCTAAGGCCCAGGCCCGGTTGGGTGCTTACTTCTTCGTCATCAAAGTTGTTTTCTACACGTAAAGACACACTATTGGCGGTGGCTTTGAGCGTGAGGTGTACGTAGGCATCTGCGCGAAGGTGTTCTACGCCATGTTTAAAGGCATTCTCCACCAGGATGATAAACAGGAGTGGCATGAGTTGGAGTTGATCGTCTTCTATTTCTGTTACAAAATCCAAGTCGATTTTCTTGTGGTAACGCATCTGATGGAGGTCAAGGTAATTTCTGATGTAGTCGACTTCTTCAGCCAGCGAGACGGTTTCTTTTTGGCCATCATAAATACTGTAGCGCATCATGTCCGACAGCTTTAAAATGAGCTGCTGCGCCTTTTTTGAATCCTTGTCTACGAGACCGTAGAGGTTGTTGAGGATGTTGAAAAAGAAGTGGGGGTTGATCTGACTTTGCAAATGTTGTAACTCGGTTTTGTTCTTTTCAGTTCTTAAATTAAGCAGGAAGCTTATCTGCTTAAATACCCAACGCGTAAACAGAAAAAACAGCGAACAGAAATACAATAGGATGGCAACGCCGAACTGGTCGTGATCACTAAAGTAGTCTTCTCCAATGATCAGCAAAAGGCCATTGCCGACAATGAACAGCCAGTACATCCAGGGAGAAAACCGTGATTTTTCGCTCTCCACGGTGCCGTATGTTGTATTGGTTTGTGGGAAAAAATACGCGTATCCAAATACAGATAGCAAGAAAAGCAACTCTGCAAAAATGATCACAAAAACGATGGAGTGGAAACAGGATTCAATGGCGGCGATCAAGCACAGGACACCAAGTACAAGGATGGTTACCCGAATTTCTTTGTGCCACCATGAGGGGGTAATTGTCCTTTTTTTTCGCTTGTTGATTAACCAAATAAGGGGTAAGTAGAGCACTGTGCCGATGGCAGCAATAGCAAAGAGCGCCCCGGATGCTATGTCAAACTCTGTTAGCATTAGCGCACTGACGAGGAGTAGAAAGGCGAGCCCTAGCCCAAGTAAGGGCCGATTTTTGTTTACGGTTGTCGTTGTCATACTCAAATGTAGCCGGATAAAATCACCCTCACAAACTATTTGATGAACGACCGGCAACGATAGCCGAATGTGCGTAAAAGTGGTAGGAAGTCACTTCGTCACCCGTGTTGATAATTGCGTCACTGTTGGGTGATTGTTGGTCCCTGTTGTTAGTCGCACCGCTAATTCTACCTTTACCTTGAGGCTATTAATTCAACATTAAAAGCACGATGAAAAAACAAATCTTACGCTATCTCAAGCATATTGGACTCACGATTTTGGTATTACTCGCCATCGGGGTGGTTATCCTCCTTAAAGAAAATGGCGCGGTCCATTACGGCGATAATCCGTTGATGAAAAACTTGGATGGGGAGGGGCCTTACCTCTTTTATGAAAATGATACGACACTGACGGTCCATTACATAAAAGGAAATAAAGACGATGGGTTTTATGTCGATCAACAGCTTTACCCAGCGGACTCTTCCTTTTCACTTGCGTGTCCATTTCCGCTGGATAGCAGCAGTTTTGAGATGGTCATCAACACGAAACACGAAATACCACCTACTATCTTCGAGGACGAGCAACCCATCGTGGCGATTTCTGATATAGAGAGTGGTTACAAAACGTTCCGTGATTTTCTGATCCAACAACAAGTAATTGATGCCGGTTTAAACTGGATATTTGGCAAAGGGCACCTGGTTTTGGTTGGAGACTTTGTCGACCGGGGCTATTCTACAACCCAAGTGCTTTGGTTTATTTATAAACTGGAACAGGAGGCCACAAAGCAAGGTGGCAAGGTACACTATATAATAGGCAACCACGAACTGAAAAATATGCAGGGCAAGTTTGAATCAGCCTCGCCCAAGTACTTTGGTGTAGCAGCCATATTAGGCAAGCAAATACATCATTTGCTTGATGCCAATTCCTTTTTGGGCCGTTGGATGGCCAGCAAAAATACGGTTGAACTGATCAATGGTCACCTTTTTGTACACGGTGGCCTGCACCCCGATTTGGCTACCACCGAGGTAAGCTTATCTGAGATCAATGCCATCAATCGTGCCAATTACTACTTGCCTTATTTCCCTAAAACCGAAAAGAATGCCGAGCAATTAGTGCTCTCCAACCGGACGGGCGTCTGCTGGTATCGCGGCTACTTTCGGGAAGATCTGACCCAGGAGCAGGTGGATGCGCCGCTGGATAAATTCAATGCGAAAGCTGTAGTCGTAGGCCACACGATCCAATCTAAAGTCAATCGTAGCTTCGCTGGCCGGGTGATCGGTATCGACGTCAGTCATCCTAAAGATTACCACAAAAACTGGCCCAATAAACAATCAGAAGGCCTGCTGATTAAAGGAGGAAAGTACTACCGTCTTTTACACGATGGGGAGAGGGAGGAGATTTGATGGGGGTGGACTGGGCTTCAGCCCGGCCGAACGTTGGGTTTAAACCCCATTGCTATTACTAGCAAATAGTATGGTAAAACATAACCGCAAGGAAAATATCAACAGCAGCTAAAGTTATTGCTACTAACCACCTTAAAATACGCTGCTGCTTCCTCAGTAGGTATTGAATTACAATAAATCCCCCTGTACTTAATAGAACTATTAATACATCCACTGGATGGAGGCCGCAAAAAAAGGTGTATCCACTCAATGAAAAACTAGCCACTAGAATAATTGCTGATAAAATGACGACATAAAGGTCTTTACGGATAATTCTTGCATTTTTTGCATTTAAGTCCTCGTCTAAAACATCGTTTTTGTCCATGTCCAGCTGTTTTTTACCCTTCCTTTTGCGCCATCATCTCCCGCATATTCAGCTCCCGCGCGTACTCCAGGAAATACCTATGCGCTGGTGTAAACTGAAACTGATCGTCATCAATACGCTTGATGAGGCCACGGCGGGCTAGCAGCTGGTAAAACTTCTGCCGCTGATTGGCATTGCGCAAGCGGTCGGTAGCTTCCATGACATTGTAGTAGGATGATTGCTCAAAACGGTCTTCCCATTCGGTGATGGAAAAGGTGTTGAAAGACAAAATCTCCAACAGGTTGCCATCTTGATGATCCAATTCATAGCAGAGGATGGCGAGGTAGACACAGATCGAACGCGCGACATTATCCGAGTCTTTGCTGCTCTTCAATAGGGCATAGTCGGCAGTGATACTCACGTCTAGTCGGAAGGATTCGTGGAAAAATTTGGTGTAAAAATCCTTGTTTTCCCGCAAAGACAAAAAAGCGGCTTCGCCCTCCAGCAGGAAACGCCCCTCGGAGAGTAAGGCCTTGACAATCTCGTAATGTGCTGGTGGATAGGTCATTGTTCTTCTGGTTTTATCGTCACTTGGAAAAGCGGTAGGATATAATGTTGCTCATTGAGTTTCACGCGCTGCCGCTGGCCGCTAAACACCAACTCGTACTGTTCCTCAGCGCTAAAAAGGAGGCTGGTTAGTTCAAAAAGATCGCTTTCTTGCCGACTGGCAGGATGGTCTGCTATAGCCTTCAAGCACCAGGTGAAAAAGTCGCTGATGGGTAGGGCTGCTTTCATTCGCTTGCGGTACAGTTGGCGATCCAGCAAGGGTGTTTCCTGCACCACAGGCCCGTCCGATAACTTGATACGGGCAGCCTGCCGTTGTTGCTGAAACTGCTCCATGTAGATTTTGAGGTCGGCAGCCGTTTGGTCACCGAAGATGTTTTGCGGGTTCCGTTTCGCGAAATCAGGAACAGAAAGCAAGAGCGGACGCTCTAAAAATACCAGCCAACCGCCCAGGACTTCACTCTCGCGCTTGATTCGCTCAATGAGGGGCGTAAGCTCTCGGCGGATGACATCGCTTTCGCGTTGCAGGCGGGTGTTTACTTGCCGCAAGAGGTTGTCCAGCTGCTCGTAGCGTTCAATAACGGAGGGTGGGTAGTTGGCCATCCGGTCCAGGTTGATATCGCGACCGATGTTTTGTAGCAACGACGCAATGGAGTTGGCATCATTGAGGTTCACAATCCGGTTGAGTGGGTCGATGTATTGCTCTATCAACAAGCGTGCTTCCTTGACTCGCTCAGCGTAGGTCATCTGCTGGCGGTTTACCTTCAGTCGCTGGCTCCGTTTGAGTAGGGTGTAGGTGTTGTTGGTCACATTGTCCAGAAAACTCTGCACCTCGTTATAGAGGTGTTCGAGCCGCAAGCTGCGGGTTTTGTCCTCCAAATCTGGGCGAATGGTCAGCAGTTCATAAACATCCTGAATCGAAGTATGGTAGCGCCGCAACTGTTCCGGCAGCAGTGGTTTAAACTCTTGCATCAGGAAACCCAAATAAGCACCTACTTCTTCTGCCAGTCGGTAGTCGTCACCCACTGGGCGCAGGATTTTGAAGGCCGATAATCGTCGCGTCACAATATCTCCCTTGTGGCGCGTAATCTCCTCGAAACTTTCGGTGGGGATAAGGTTTTTTTTCAGTTGAATACGGTACAATTGGCTCAACGATTCGAAGTTGTCTTCGATAAAGCGCATGATCGTCCTTGGTTCTGCTTTCAAGATCATAGCGCTGGTTTTTGTATTGAAAATACGGCTTGCTGCTCCAAAAACTTGTTGGTTCTACTCAATAAAGACAAGATGCGAAGTGCATCAGGATCATCACTATCTTGCAGGCGTTTGGTGATCACGGCTCCTTTTTTCAAAGGTTTGGATTTGGTTGCCCACAGCGTGTCTAAATCTTCCGGGAGGTAGAGCCTTGTTTGTGGAAACTGTTCGCGGAAACGCAAATATTCATCCAGTCCGGTAAAATCCCAATCGCCGAAATGCAGTATTTCTTTGGCATCCAAACCTGCTAGGGTTTTGAGACCAAGGCGCCCGTAGGTGTGTGCGAAAATCCATTCTTTACCCAATAGTCGCTCTGCTTTTACAAAGGTGTCAAGGTTTTCAACGAGGCATAATTTTTCCACTTTCAACTGTGGTTTTACCACCGAAAAGCTAGAAAAATGCTCCGTGAAGTAAGCCAAATCTACCTGTTCTCCATTGACGGAGATCACCTGCCAGCCGCGCAGCAGCACCACGCCAATACTTTCTTTTTTGCCGCCTTTGCTGTCGCGATAGCGTTTTACATTGGCAATACCGTCTCCGGCGGTGGCGATGTGTCGTCCAGGGAAACGATTGTCCAGAAAGCGTTCCAACGCAGCCAAGTCGGCGGGCATCAGTACTTGTCCGGCGCCGCGTCTCACTTTCGTCAATACACCTGTCGCCAGCAATTCGCTCAAGGAATTGCCATTTTTGACCGATTTGGGCACATTGCCCCAGGCCAACTGCTCGCCAGCGGCCAATCGGCTAAAGGTGCGGAGCTCA